>NZ_JBDUCX010000142.1:0-16942 GCF_040003245.1 Chthoniobacter sp. | reverse complement strand
GATATCCCCACCAAAATCCATCCGTTAAATCCGTGTCATCCGTGGTAAAAAAACTCCGTTGAACGAATGAAATTAACCGCGGACGACACGGATAGGCGCGGATAGGGGAAAATCCCCCGCCAAAATCCATCCGTTAAATCCGTGTCATCCGTGGTCAAAAAACTCCGCTGAACGAATGAAATTAACCACGGATGACACGGATGGGCACGGATAGGGGAAAATTCCCCGCCAAAATCCATCCGCGAAATCCGTGTCATCCGTGGTAAAAGCTCCGCCGATGAAGCACGAAGAGATCACCAAGGACATCATCGGTGCGGCGATGGCCGTGTTGAACGAACTCAAACCCGGCTTGGATGAGAAACTGTATGAAAACGCGCTTCTCATCGAATTGGTCGCCCGTGGACACACTGTGGAGCAGCAACGCGAATATCCGGTGCACTATAAAGGCCGCCTCATCGGTAGACTGGTACCCGATCTGATCGTCGATTCCACCGTCATTGCCGATCCCAAGGTGGTGACCGCTTTCAACGACACCCACATTGCCCAGATGCTCGGCTACCTGAACATCACCGCCCTCAACGTAGCGCTACTCCTGAATTTTAAGGAAGCCAAGCTCACGTGGAAGCGCGTGGTGAGAGGGCTCTCAGAAGACGACCACGGAGCACTCCGCTGACCGAATGAGATTAACCGCGGATGACACAGATGGGCGCGGATAGGGAAAATTCCCCCACCACTATCCATCCGTCAAATCCGTGTCATCCGTGGTCAAAAAAACTCCGCTGACCGAATGAGATTAACCGCGGATGACACGGATGGGCGCGGATAGAGGAAATTTTCCCACCAAAATCCATCCGTTAAATCCGTGTCATCCGTGGTCAAAAAATTTCAAAGCGGCGATTCCGCCCGCGCAAACGCCGCGCGCACTTCCTTGTCCAGCGCCTCCGGCGTGCGCCCATCGAGCAGGATCCCCATATACTTCGCGCACACCTTGCCCGGGTCGATGTTCCCCGGCCCGGCGGGCGCCACCGGCACCGTCGGCGCGGTCGGCGGCTTGAGCGTCGCCGGAAACCGAAACTGCCCCATGCCCAGATTCTCCACCCCCGGCAGTTTCCGGAAAACTTCCCAGTCCGCCTGGTACTGCTGCACGTCGCTTTCGTACTGCTTCACCGCCACCTGATACGCCGCCAGCGTCGTCTCGAAGCCCACCCACTGCTTCCGCTCCTCGTGGATCGCATCGAAAAACTTCTTCATCCGCGTCGCCTTCCCGTCGCCATCGAAGTGCATGAAATAAAACACCAGCGCGTGCGCCGAAAAATAGCGGCTCGGCAGCTCGCGGAATTCCGACTGCGCTCCACCGGGGATCGTGATTTCCTGCACCTGACTGTTCGCATCATTTTTCTTCGGCGGATCAAACGCCAGATTCGTAATCGGCCGCCGATTCGTAATCGAAGTGGTGTAACCCCACAGGTTATCCGCCCCCACCCAGCCTGGGCTCTTCCCTGCGCTCACCGTCACCCCGAGCTTCTTCACCCGCCCATAATTCCGCCGGTACTGCTTAAACCCCTCCACCGCCGCCGCCACATTGTAGCGCCCGCTGTCGTAGGGCAGATGCGCCGTGTATTCCGCCAGCCCCTCCGCCAGCCAGATCGGCATGTAGCGTAGATACTCGTGCATCATCTGGTGCGTCACCTCGTGCGTGATCACCTCGTTATTGATCGGCCCACCGAGAAAAAATTCGTTCCCGCGCGACCGCAACCCCACCTCTTCGAAGGGAATCCGAAACACCCCTTCCCTCGGCAGATACAGCGCCGCCGACCACTCCGGCGCCCCCGTCCACAGATAATCCTCCCGCGACATAAAAAGCTCCGCGCGAAAGATCCGCCCATCCTCCGGCCACGGATTGATCCCCCACGGCAGCTTCGCCACCAGCTCATAAGTGCTCTCGAACGTCTTGCAAATCGCCGTCATCGACGCCACCCCCAGCTTCACCGGCGTCGTGAATTCGAAATGCTTCGACCGGTAAACACTCTTCCCCGGCGTCTCCCGCACCACCTGGATCGTCATCGACATCAGCGGCTCATTGATCGACGACGGCATGTAGCGCTTCTCCGCCGGCAACCGCCCCCCATCCGGCGCCAGCGCCACCGGCAGCACCGGCTGCTTCAGCGGAACCGGAGTCACCCCCGCCCGCCCAAAGGGAGCCGCTGGCGCCTGCCCCCAAGTCGTCGAAGACACCACGCCCAGCCAACAAACCAACACCAGCGCACCGGGGGAAAATTCACCGCTCATGGACGCGCAACGTATCCCCGCCCCCTCCCGCCAAACAAGACGAAATCCTCGCCGCCCACTTCACATTCCAGACCAGAAAGGAAATCCAGAAAAATGACCGCGGATTGCGCGGATGGCACGGATGGGGATCGCTGGAATCCGTTTCATCCGCGCATTCCGTGGTCAAAAAGCCTTTTGGTTATCCCTCGCCGCGCGTCTCTGCGAGAATGGCGGCCGTGCTCATCCCCGTGGTCGCCGCGCCCCGAGCCCGCTCCAGCCAGCGTTCAAACGGCACCTCTGGCACGCCGCGCTGCCTCCGGCTTTCCAGCCACACCAGCAACTCGTCCACCTCTTGCGGCGGAAGCGCTTCGATGGCCCGTTCAATTTCGTTCAACGTGCTCATGCCAAAAGATTATTCACAGTCCCGCCCAAGGGCAAGCCGCCCCACCTCCCACCGCTTTCCATCTCCCCTTTGCTGTCCCCCCCCCTTCATCCTTCTGCCTTCATCGTTGTCTCCACGGCACCGCAGACATTTGTCCCCATTGCGCCATGGACCTCTCCCAGAGCGTCGAGTCGCAAAGCCTCGAATCAACCTTTCCCAAGCGCCCTCCCCACTCGCCGCGCCACCCGCGGCCAATGCTTCCGCACCAGATCACACTCCCACACCCGCACCACCTTCCATCCGTCCTTACGTAGGGATCGCGTCACCACCCGATCTCGAGCTTGATTCCATCCCAGCTTCGCCGCACAGATCAACTACCAGTTTTTGTTCGGGAAGACATTCCCGTCTTTGTCTAAAATTGCACCGCCAGCGAATACAGTCACTTGCACGACATATTCCTCGACCGTAATTGCGTCCTCAAAATCACGCTCCCCTTCGAGGAACTGGCGGAGTCGTTCGATGCAATCGTCCGCGATCTCGCGTTCGGCATCCTCGCGCCTCGAATAGATGACGGGATATCCGCGCTCGTCCCTTTCGATCGGGATAGGTCCTTGGCAAATTGTATCTATGTAGATGCAGAACCCATTCGGATTCGCCAAATGAACGCTCATTGGCCACGCAAGACGCTGAATTCTTGGAAGAGCCGTACGGGCAGAGGAACTACTAATCGCCAGACTATCGACATCGGTCGGTCACCTTCTGCATTCTCACGAACAACGGGACCGCATGCGCGGTAAGGCGTGCCTTTACGCAAACGGACGAAGAGTTGAAAAGTCCAGCCGTTGCCAGGGCTCTCGAGATACCGTTTACCAGCGGGCGTATTCGGGCCGGCGGAGTTCTGGGTTTGCCAATGGAAACACTCGGTGCTTATTGCGTAATCGTGGAAGGCACTGCGCTCGTGAAAGCCCTCGCTCTTATCCAAAGTTGCGAATAACAACTCTGTCTGCCGCTCTGGCAGACGAAGGACGCCCGCTTGGAACGGCACGCGTCGCTGCGCGCTAAGCCAACCGGCGGCGGTGAGAATCTCGCGTATTTCGTAGGAGGCGTGCAGGCACAACGGCATCTCTTCAAGGCCGGGGATTGATCGACGCCGGAGAGTCGAGCGCGACTGTAGAATCCCCGCGAGTTCACCGAATTCTTCGCGGATTACAGACGATTCCTTCAGCCTCGAGTAAAATTCCTCACCCGCTCCGGCTTGCCGATGTTGGCTATCAATCTGGTATGTCAACATCTGCAGGCGGAGGCGCTCCGTTGCATTCAATTCCGCGAGATCGACAATCGGTTCGCTCAGACGCAGAAAAAGAGCAATTTGGTCGGGATCATCAGAGTGCAAAAGACTTGAAAACCGCCGCCCGAAATACTCGTCCTCCGGTCTTGGTTCATCTTTGAGTAGACCTGCCTCTCGCTTCAGCGCCGTCCAACCACTCCTCTTACTGTCCCGATAAATTTCGTTCAACTCCACCGCCTGCTCTCGGAGGAACTCTGCCAATTGCACGTTCCCGCGTCCACGCAGGGCAACGTAAGCCTGCAACTCATTACGCAAACGTCTCCACGTCTGATTCACTACACTCCGCAAGTTCTGCAGTATTTGCGCTCTCGTCACCTTCTCAAGATGGATGTGGCAACCGGGGGGAAGAGAACTGAAACCATTCTCTACCGCGTTCACGAGTTCAACTCGAGATAATCCAGTAATACCGGAGAGCAATCGGTCGAACCGGAAGTCGGCGCGATGTCGACCAACAAAATCTATAACGAGGCATTCCTGTTTTCCGGGCGAAAGACGCAAGCCGCGTCCGAGTTGCTGTTGGAAGAGCACAGGGCTTTGCGTTGGTCTCAATAGAAGCAACGTATCTACACTCGGAAGGTCCACGCCCTCATTGTAGAGGTCACACGTCACGAGCACGCATAGTTCGCCGTTAGCCAACTTCGCGGGCGCTTTCTGCCGGTGTTCCGAATCAGTCTCTCCGAGCACACAGAATGCGGGCAACCCCGCTTCATTGAACTTCTGCGTCATGAACTTTGCGTGCTCAACACTAACGCAGAAAGCAAGCGCCCGGGATTTTCGTGGATCACCGGTCAGGCGCGTCCACTCGTCCACGACCATCCGCGCTCGCGCTGCGTTGCCATCGACAAGGGACTTGAGGTGTTCGATTTCTCCGGGGCGATCCCACGGAACTTCAGAGAAGTCAGTTTCATCATCACAACCGTAATACTCAAAAGGGCTGAGAAGTTGTAGATCGAGCGCATGCCAGAGCCGCAATTCGACGGCTGGCGATCCATCCGGACGATTCTCGAAATAGGGAAAGATCGGTTGTCCATCTGCTCGTTCCGGTGTTGCGGTGAGACCGAGGAGAGTCTTTGGGCCAACCGCGGTAACAAACTCGTGAAAGCTATCAGCCGCCAAGCGATGACATTCGTCGACGACAACGGTGTGCCAATAATCTACTCCGAATTGCTCCACGAGTTTGCGGGAGTTCACACTCTGGATCGTCGCAAAGAGGTGATCAAAACTCTGCGGCTCAGTGCCTCCGACAAGCAATTCGCCAAACGAATGATCGCGTAAAACTTCACGGTAGGTGCGACGAGCTTGAGTGAGAATTTCCAGGCGATGAGAAACAAAGAGCAGCCGTGGTCGTGCCGGACCCCGGCACGCACCTCGATAGTCAAATGCCGCCACAACCGTCTTGCCGGTGCCGGTCGCCGCAACAACGAGGTTGCGGTTCCTTCCGTGTTCGCGTTCCGTCGCCAACTGTTCGAGCATTTCCAGTTGGTAATCTTTCGGCGTGAGGTCAAAAAACGTCGTCGTCGCGCCAACATAGTCACCCGACTCACGCTTAAGGGCGCGCATCAGCTCTTCGCGATGCGTTGCAACTGTCGGGTCGTAATGCTGAAACTCGGCGTCATTCCATAACGTCTCGAAGTGCGCCTTCGCTCGAGCGAACAATCCGGATTGCCCCTGCTGCGTGAACTTCACCGTCCACTCCAACCCCCCGAGCAGAGCGGCACCTGAGAGGTTCGCGCTGCCAACGTAGGCAGAGCCAAATCCTGTCTCACGATGAAAGATCCAAGCCTTCGCATGGAGGCGAGTTCGGCGTCCGTCGAGCGACACCTTAACGTCACACCCAGGAAGCTGAGCAAGTGAATCGAGCGCCGCCACCTCCGTTGCGCCAATGTACGTCGTGGTCAAAACCCTCAAACGAGTGCGCGGATTCCCGTGCGCATCAACGGCCGTCACACTTTGCAGAATGTCTAGAAGCTTTCGTACGCCGGACACTGTGATAAAACTCACGAGGATATCCACCCGGTCACAACACTCGATTTCGTGACGGAGTTCCGTTAGCAGCGATGGCGAGCCCTTCCCCGCTGTGAATAGCCACGGAATCGCCAATCCAGTCTCTGGAGAGGACGTAGCAGCGCGCGTACGATGAATGCCGCGTAACAGCTGCGCGGGTTCAGGGAAAAGTTCTAGGTAGTCAGCAGTGGCGGCATCCTGCTGTCGAAGGTGCACGATCAGCGCGTTGATCAAACCAAGCTGCGCCTTCGCGCGTTCACCCGCGTCCCCCGTGATCGCGTCCAAGGCTCCGGTGAGTTGTCGACCTAGTGCTTCGATTAATCGTTCCGCTAGGTCTTCGTCGTTAACCGATTCCACTGATCGCCACTCCGGATTAGCGAATTGGGCAAGGGCCGCAGCCAGCGAACTCGTAACCAATTGGTCATAGAGACCTTCAGGGAGATTTTTTGGCATCACAATATGCAGTCCTAGTTCGACGGATTCTGCCGAGTTCTTTGGCCTACGTCCATGGACTATAAGTCACATCGTGCAGGTCACACACTGCGGCACTGCCCTACCCCAACAAAAGCTTCTCGTCCTCCGCCGGGACCGCCTCCGGCTCATCCGGCGAGCCCGCCTGTTGCGCGATGAAGGCGGCGAGGGCGGCGGTGCGTTGCTCGCGGGTGCTCGCTTTCTTGATGCGCTCGGTTTGCTCGGTGGCGAGGGTGTCGCAGCGTTCGTTTTTGGCGTGGCCGGCGTGGCCTTTGACCCATTTCCAGGTGATGTCGTGGCGGGCGGCGACGGCGTCGAGGCGCAGCCAGAGGTCCTTGTTCTTGACCTTCTTTTTCCACTGCTTCGCTTTCCAGGCGCGGATCCATTTGGTGATGCCGTCGCGCACGTACTTCGAATCGGTGAAGAGTTCCACTTCGCAGCGTTCCTTGAGCGCCGACAGGGCTTCGATGGTGGCCCGCAGTTCCATGCGGTTGTTGGTGGTGGCCAGTTCGCCGCCGCCCACTTCCTTTTTGGCGCCGCCGTACTCGAGCACGGCCGCCCAGCCGCCGGGGCCGGGGTTGCCGTGGCATGCGCCGTCGGTATGGATGGTCACCTTTTTCATCGGTAACCGCCGAAGGCACTCGGGTAACGGGTCACACGCAAGACGGAAAATGCGCATCCGCCCCGCGCTGCCCCGAAAAATCCATCATTAACCGCCGATGACACGGATGGGCACGGATAAAAGACCTCTTTGCACTACGCTCTCCCCATCTGTGTCATCCGCGTCATCCGCGGTTAAATAATCTGCCGGACCTTGGTTTTTTCCGGTCAATAAGACCTCACACAACCGCAGATAATAAACATATTATTCACATTGCGGGCATTTTTGGCAATTAAATTTCCCCGGTCGTTCCTTTTCCGGGCTCTCTCAAAACTCCACCCCCACGGTCACGGCCAGCGTCTGGTACGAGACGGTGATGTCGGAGTTGCTGTATTCGCCGGAGAGGAGGGCGCTCTGGCCCACATGCTGGTGGGCCGGGATGTGGTACTGGTAGGCGAGGTCGCAATGGTAGCGGCCCTGCTGGTAGCCGAGGCCGGCGGTGAAGACGTGTTCATCGATGGCGGCGGTGAGCGGGGTGAGCGTCTCGCTGGGCACGGGGCTGCGCGCGTAGCGGTAGCCGACGCGGGCGGCGAGGTGGTCGGTGACCTGGTATTCGGCGCCGAGGCGCAGGACCCACTGGCTGCGCCAGTCGAGCGCGGCGCGGTCGTTGAGGTGGCTCTGGCCGGCGAGGAGGGTGCGGTAGAGGGCGCTGTCCGTGTGGGTGAGGTTGACCTCGAGGGAGTTGAAGGCGTCGTGCCAATCGATCCAGTCGACCTGGGCGACGAGCTCGAGCCGCGGGATACAGCGCCAGGCAGCGCCGGCGCTGACGACTTGCGGGAAGTTGTTCGTCACCTCGGCGTCGAAGCCGGTGGTGGCGTCCACATTCTTGAGGCCGAGATTGGCGAGCTGCTGGCTGGCATCGGAGGTGGCGTGGCCGAAGGTGCGCAGGCGGGAGGGCAGGGTGTAGCTGAGGCCGACGCGGATGCTGTCGATGGGGCGCCAGAGGAGGCCGAACTGGCCATTCCAGCCCCAGCCTTCGGTCTCCAGGTCGAGGAGCGTCTTGGCGCCGGCGAGCTGCGGCTGGCTCTGGATGATGTAGGGGGCGGCGAGGCGGTTGCGGTTGTAGAGCAGGCCGGCACTCGCGCCGAGGGAGAGCCGCGGGGTGATGGCGTAGCTGGCGCCGAGGGCGAAGCGGATGAGGCCGATCTGCGAAAATTGCCGCTGGTTGCCGTAGCTGGTCGCGCCATCGAGACCGCCGGGCGTATCGCGATAACGCCAGTCGGCGCTGACGGCGGCATCGGTGATCACGCCCAAGGCGAGGGACACTGGGCCAAAGGTGCCGCCGAGCGCGCCATTCGGCACGGCCCCGAAATCGTGGAGCTGGGCGTCGTCATTGGCGTCGTTGTGAAGATCGGCATTCACCCAGCCGAAGTAGCCGCCGACCTCCAGTTGCGGCTTCCGCACGATGCTGAGCGCGGCGGGATTGGCCCCGAGCGCCTCGAGCGCGCTGCCGTAGCCCGTCACGGCCGCGCCGCCCATGGCCTGGCTATGGGCGCCGGGGCCATCGAGCAGGAGCCCGCTGGCCCGGGCCGGGAAACCGGAGGACACGAACAGGCCGGCGGCGGAAAAAATGTGCAGCAAAAGAGTGCGCGAGGGAGCAGGCAGACTGGAAGCCATCAAATCCGATAAAGCAGCACGCAAGCCAGCAGCGTTGCGGCGGCGACTTAATTGTGAGCACGATGGCTTTGTGCGAAGCTGAACTCCAATTACCCGCCGCCTTGTCGCAAAAATTGGAAAACTCCGCTGCCAACAGCCCACTTCGATATTTCCCGGCGGTTTTTCTCCGTGCGCTGGAAGGCGGCAATCATGCCATCGAACGTTTCATCCCGGAAAGTTGCCGGCATGATCCCGATCTCGCGCGGCGGGCCCGGCTGATCGCCCACTTCGGGGTCCAGGGGACGATTTTCGGCGCGGTCTATGCTATTTTTTACGGTCTGATCGGGCATTTCAACGGCGCGGCCGTGGTCCTGGTTTGCAGCGTGGTCTTTGCCGCCGTGCCGTGGATCTTAAAGCGCACGGGAAATATCGGGATGTCCGGCCATCTCGTGGTCGGCACGATGGCCGCGGGATTCACCTAACTCACGCTCATCGAGGGCGGCATCCATTGTCACGCCGTGGCATGGCTGGCCTCGGTGCCGCTGTGCGCCCTGCTGATTCTCGGCACCAAGCCGGCCATGATCTGGACGGGGGTCTGTTTCCTGACGGGAACGGTCATCTCGCTCTTGGCGCTGTTGGGGATGGATCTCGAACCGCTTTACGATCCCCGTTGGCGCGATCTCATCGACGCGGCGGGCAATCTCGGCATCATCATTTTCCTGTTTGTCCTCGGATTGGTTTTCGAGGTGAGCCGGGTCACGGCGTTCAATCGCCTGCGCCTGTCGATGGATGAACTGGCCGCCTCCAATGAGGAGCTCGCGCATCTGAACAATGAAAAGACCGAGTTTCTCGGCATGGCCGCGCACGACCTGCGCAATCCCCTCACGGCCATCATCGGCAATGCCGATCTGCTGCAGATGGAGATGCGAGGGGAAGCGGCGGAGAGTGGCCGGGAGATTTCCAAGGCGGGCCGGCGCATGCTGGAACTCATCACCGACCTGCTGGATGCCAACGCCATCGAGGCAGGCCGCTACGCTTCGCAAGTGGAGCCGCACGATCTGCGCGCGCTGGTCGTCGCCGGCCGGCAAAATCACGCCGCCGCCGCGGAGCGCAAGCAGAGCACGCTGCAGTTGCACGATGGCCCGGCGTGCTGGGCGCAGGTCGATCGCAAGGCCGTGCTCCAGATCGTGGACAATCTGGTTTCCAACGCGCTGAAGTATTCGCCGCCGGGGAGCGTCATCGCGCTGACCGTGCAAGCCTTGGACGAGGAAGTGGAATTCGCGGTGCGCGACCAGGGGCCAGGCATCAGCGCCGAGGATCAAAAGAAGCTTTTCCAGAAACATACCCGGCTCAGTGCGCGGCCGACCGGCGGGGAATCATCGGTCGGGCTCGGTCTCTCCATCGTCAAGCGGCTGGCCGAGGCGATGGGCGGCAGTGTCACCTGCGAGAGCACCATGGGCGCGGGCGCGACGTTCGCGCTCCGGTTGCGGGCGGTGCCGGCGGCGCTGGTGCGCAATGGCGCGGGTGCGCCGGAGGAAAGCCCGCAGGCGGGTTTGCCGCAGAGCGCTCCGGACAGCGAAACGCGTTTCTAACCGGCGACGCGAGCCGGCTTCCCGGTCGGCAGTTCCATCCATTTGACAAGAACGCTGCGCTACGGAACCTTTCGGGCGTTAGCGTGGATTAGAATGGTGGCCTGGTAGGATCGGTGGCGGCGAAGGGCCAGATAGGAGGAATTCATTGATGCATGTCACATTGAACAGATCGCTTTTTGTCAGCCGGACTTTCCCGCCGTTCCCAGCGTCTGGAGGTGGGTTCACCCCGTCCTCTTCCGACCAGTTCCGACTAACTCCACCCCAAAAACAGAATTTGCGCGCAGTCGCTTCTTCTCCTCCGAGCCTTGGTGTCTTGGTGTCGTCTCATCCTGGCGTTCTCCGGCTGCCATTCGGCACCTGTTCACTCTGGAACTCCGACCAGTTCCGACCAGTTCCGGCCGGAAAGTTCGCCCCGGCGAAGCCCCAAAGCGAAGCCGGACAGCCTCCCCCTATCTCCGCCCCGGCAAACCCACCCACATTCGAGCTCATTTACTCTGCAATCGCACCGAATCGCACCAATGAACCTGACCCGCGAAATCCTTCCGCTCCCAGTGAATCACTCCCGGCGCCAAACGCAGCTTGCCGGGGAACGGTGCACGCCTATCCTGTAGGCCATGAGCGCGGCTGCACCCGTTTCTTCGCCCGAGCCCCGGATGGGTCTCGAGCCGCTGGGCCCCCTCGCGGCGCGGCTCAGCACGGCGGATCGCATTTTGCAAAAGGAGCGCAGCGCCAGCCTGCTGCTGAGGGCGTGGCCGTGGTTCACGGGATTGCTCGCGGCGGCCTTGATGGCGGACGTAGTGCTGCACCTGACGAGCGGTGCGCGGCTCGGTATCGACGTCGCAATGGTGCTGCTGGTGCTGCTCGGCGGGGCCCGGTACCTGTGGCTGGCCCTCGGCAAGCGCAACACCTTCGAGCATGTGGCGCGCACGCTCGAGACGCGGCATCCGCGGCTGGGCTCGAAGCTCATCAATGTCCTCCAATTGCGCGCGCAGACGCAGGACCCGGCGCTCGCGCCGCTCACCCGCGAGCTCGCCGGAATGGCGATCGGCGGTTACGTCGAGGAATTACGCAACGAGCCGATCGAGCAACTGGCGCGGACGACGCGGGTGCAGGAAGACGCGAAGCGCGCCGCCCTGGGCCTGCTCGGGTTTGCCGCCCTGCTGGCCATTCTCTTCGACATCACGCGCACGGAGATTCCCCGTTTTTTCGATCCGTTTGGCGATCATCCACCCTATTCATTCACGCGCCTGGAGATCACCGACCCATCGGCGGATGGCACGGCGGTGGTCTACAACGAAAACCTCGTCGTCACGGCGAAGTCTTCCGGCCACCGGCCGGCGGAGCTGTATCTGAGCTGGTTCCCGGCCGGCCACCCAGAGCAGACGGCGACCTTGCCGATGTTTGACCGGGGCGACCGCGGCTTCACGCAGCAGGTCGAGAACGTCAAAAGCGATCTCGTCGTTTTCGTCCATACGAAGAACCAGCACGCCCTGAGCCGGCAGCGCCATGTGGGCGTGATCCTCACGCCGCGGCTGGAGAAGGCGTGGGTGAAAATCACGCCGCCCGCCTATACGGGGCTGGGCGCGACGGAGAAGCCGTTCGAGTTCAAGACGGTGAAGGCGCTGGAGGGCAGCGCGATCGAGTTTCGCTTCGCCTCGAATCGGCCGTTGGGCAGCGGGCACATCACGGTCTCGACCGATAGCGGAGTGGAGCCGGTGACGATGACGCCGGGCGAAGAGAAGCAGGTGATCGGCCGGATGGTGGCGAAGAAACCGGCGCAGTTGAAATTCTCGATCGTTGATCGCGATGGTTATCCTTCGCAGGAGACGTGGGAAGCCGCGCTCATCGTGACGCACGACCTGCCGCCCGACGTACAGGTGACGAATCCGCCCAACGATTCGTTCGTCGCCATGGATTTCAAGGCCGAGCCGGCGATCGAGGCGAGCGACGATTACGGGCTGAAGACGCTGCGCATTCACACCGCGCACAACGGCACCTTCGGCGAGCCGAAGGTGATCGACTACGACCGCGTCACGCTGCACACCCGCGAGATTGTGACGTTTGATTTTAAGACGATGGGCCTGCAGTCCGGCGACACGGTGTCGCTCTTCGCCGAGGCTATCGACAACGCGCCCGAGCCGCATATCGCCCGCAGCAAGACGGTGACGTTCACCGTCATCAGCACCGAGGAGTACAACGACTTCCTGCGCGAGCGCACGGACATCAGCGACATCGAGGCCAAATACGCCAAGCTGGTGAACGACATGCGCGACCTCATCGAGCAGCAGAAGAAGGTCGGCGAGGAAATTGCGGCGCTCCAAAAACAACTCGCGGCGGCGAAATCCGACGCGGATAAAGCGGCGGTGCAGAAGAAGCTGGACGATCTGCTCGCGCAGCAGAATGCGCTCAATGCCAAGCTCAACAAACTGGCGGACACGATGGAGAATTTCGTGCGCGACCAGCCGCTCTACGATATCGAAGCGGAACTGAAGAACACGCTCGCGGAGAAGGCGCAGGAGATTCGCGACTCGACCCAGGCGAATGCGGAAGATCTCCAGAAGGTGGCGCCCCAGCCGCCCGAAGCGAATGGGCAGCAACCACCACCGGCGGGCGGGCAACCGCAGCCGCCGCAAAAGTCCCCACCAAAGGGTCAACAGGCCAGTGGCCAGCCCTCCTCCGCCAGCCAGCAGCCGCCCAGCCAAAAGATGCTGGACGATTTCAAGCAGGCCTCCGACGAGCAACTCGCGCGACTCGGCGCGACGGAACAGGAAACGGAAAACGAAGTCCTCAAGCCGCTCGAGGACATGAGCCTGATGCAGGAGATCATCAAGGACATCAACCACTACAAAGACCTCTACGCGGCGCAGCAGGAACTGGCGAAACAAGCGCAGGCTTACAACCGGCCGGGCCCGTTGACCCGTGAAGACCAGCTCGCGCTCAAGGACCTCGCCGCGCAGGAAAAGTCGATCGGCGAAGACCTCGACAGCCTCGAGCAAAAGCTATGGGACGACGGCAAAGCGGCGCAGGAGAAATTTCCGAAGGCCGCGGAAAGCGCGCAAACGATCTCCCAGCGCATGGGTGACCTCAAGCTGCAAACCCTCGCTCACCAGGCCACCGGTGAAATGGTCGCGGGGAATGGCAGCAATGGCGCCGCGCTCTCGGAAACCCTGCGCGGCGAGATGGAAAAGCTCTTCTCCCAATGCAAGTCGAAGGATGGCGAGATGGACAACGAACTCGACCAATACCTGAGTATTCAGCGCGGGATGAATCCGGCCGCGAATTTCAAACAAATGATGCAGTGCCGCAAGCTGGGCACCGGCGGATCCAAGCCCGGCAACGGCAGCGAGGGGAATGGCGGGCGCGACGGCTATGCGATCATCAGCGGGCAAAACCCGAACGTGCTCGGCAACGAAGCGCTGCCTTCCCACACGGACAAGGCTCAGAACGACGGCCACGGCAAAAACAAGACGCCGCCCAATGTCGTGCAGCCCGAGGTGGCGCTCGACAAGAGTGATGTGGTGAAGGGCGTGAATCCATTGAACCGCGAATCCGAGGCGGTGCAGAGCGAAACGATCATCCAACAATACAGCGACCTCGTGGAGGAGTACTTCAAGGCCCTCACCAAGAGCCCGAAGAAAGAAGCGAAATCGAAGGCAAAACCATGACCCGATCCTGGCTGACGTTTTTTAAGATCACGCTGCTCGCCCTCGGGGCGCTGGGCTGGATGCCGATCGCCGCGTCGGGCGTGGGCGCGGGTGTTTCCGCGGAGCAAAAGCAGAAGGAGATGGAGGCCGAAGTGGTCAAGGCGGCGGACGCGCCGAGCGCCGACCTGACGAAGCTGCAATGCGGCAATCTCGTCTACGCCGGCGGCAAGAGCTCCATCTGTTTCGCCGACAAATTCCTGACCGACGTCGCCACGCAAACCAATCTCAACGTCGGCAAGACGTTCATCCCTGTGCGCCTCGACGCGGACAATGTTTTCGATTTCCCGTTTTGCGTGTGGTCGGGCGAGGACGATTTCGCCCTAACAAAAAAGGAGCGCGATAACTTGCGGAAGTATCTGCTCAATGGCGGCTTCATCCTCAGCAGCCCGGGCTGCTCCGATCCGCGCTGGGACACCGCGCTGCGCCGCGAGTTGAAGCTCATCTTTCCCGAATACAAAATGGTCAAGCTGGCGATGTCGCACCCGGTCTTCTCCATCGTGAACCAGATCTCGCGGCTCACGGACAAGCACGGCGGGCCGGCCTTCGTCGAGGGCATGGAAGTGAACGGCCGCCTCGTGATGGTCTATTCCAAGGACGGCTTGAACGATGTTGCCAATGCCAAGGGCTGCTGCTGTTGCGGCGGCAACATGATCGCCGAATCGGTGCTCGTGAACGTCAACGTCTTCACCTACGCGCTGCTCTATTGATGCGGCCCGGCTTCCCGACTGATCGCCGCGCATGAAGCCTTGGCTTTGGCTGGCCGCCCTCGTGGCGCTCGCGACCGGCGCGTGGTTTCTGATGAAGCCCAAGCCGGTCCTGGCGCCGGGCCGTCCGCTCACCCTCTTTCTTACCTGCGATGTGCATGGCCGCCTCGTGCCGTGCGGATGTTTTTCCGGACAACTGGGCGGGCTCACCCGCATCGCCACACTTTTTGGGCCGCCGAATCCGGACCAGATCCGCGTGGACGCCGGCGACGCCATCGCGGGCAGCGCGGATTACGAGCGCATTCAATACGGCTACATCCAGCAGGCCTTCGGCAAACTCGGCTATGATGCACTGAACGTCGGGCACCGCGAAGCGCACCTCACCGCCGCGCAACTACGCGACCTGAAAGCGCATTCGCCGGTGACGATGCTCAGCGCCAATCTCCTCGACAAGGCCACGGGCGCACCGCTCTTCGACACGCACAAGATCATCGACCGCGATGGCTGGCGCGTGGCCCTCGTCGGCGTGCTCGATGGCCGCAGCCTGGGTGATGGGCTCGGCGATGGCCTGGCCGTCGAGGACATGGGGGTCGCGCTCGGGCGATTGCTCCCGCAACTCAAGGGTCGCGCGGATTTCATCGTACTCCTCGCCTTCGCCGATGAAGCTGGGCTCACCGATCTCGCGCGGCAATTCTACGAGCTCGACGTGATCCTCGGCGGCAAGGTGCGCCAGCCTTCGCAAAAGCTCATCAAGGAAAACCGCAGCCTCATACTCGCGACGACAAATGAAGCGCGCGCCGTCGGCTACCTGCAAGCGACGTGGCGCGCCCCGCACCTGCTCGGCCCGCTCAAGGGAGAAGTGCAACTCGTGGACGACCGCATCCCGCAGGATCCGGACATCGCCGCGCTGGCCACCGCGTATCGCGAAGAGATCCGCCACACGAAGCTCGCCATCGATGACCCAGCCACGCTACGCGAAGACATGGTACCCGGCGTGCAGCCGCACAACAGTTACGCCGGCACGCAAAGCTGCGTGCAGTGTCACCCGAGCGCCGCGAAGGCCTGGCTCGGCAGCGGGCACGCCCGGGCCTTTGCCACGCTGGTAACCTTCCGGGCGGATGCGGACCCCAACTGCATCACCTGCCACACGGTGGGCTTCGGCACGCCCACCGGTTACCGGCGCGAAGCCGGGGTAACCAGCCCGCTAATCAATGTCGGGTGTGAGAGTTGCCACGGCCCGGGCAGCGAACATGTGAAGGTGCGCAGTTCCGGCGGTGAAGCCGAGATGCACTTCCGCCCAGTCGGCGCGGGCGACTGCCAGAAATGCCACCACGGCGAGTTCAGCCGTCCGTTCGATTACGCGACCTTCTGGCCAGACGTCGCGCATGGCAAGGAAACCCCAAAGTCACCTAACACCGCGTTACCGCCTCCCGGATTGATCGATGGCCCGGCGCCCAACGCACGCCCAGAAACCACTATCAAACCACGGAAGTGACACCGCCGAAAAAAACAAAACCTCCGCCCGGACGAACCTGGCGGAGGTAATTGAAGGGTCGGCGTCCGGATTACTTCGCGGGCTTGTCCGCGGGTTTCGCGGCGCCCTTGGCGGGCTTGTCTTCTTTCACTTCGGCGGTCTGCGCGGTCATGCTGTACTGGATGGTGACCTTCGCGCCGACTTTCAGTTCGCCGGTCACTTTCGTGTCGGCAGTGCGGGCGACTTCCCATTTGTCCTTGCCCTTTTGGACGACGATTTTCGTGTCCGTGAGTTCAAGGATCGGGCCGGTGACTTGATAGGTATTGGCGTCCGCGGCAAAGGCGGCGGCGCTGAGGGCCAGGGCGGAGACCATGGCAAGGAGGGAGGATTTGTTCATAGGGTGAAAGTATACCGCTGTGTCACAGAGGTAGGCAAGCGGCAGGAGCATCGCGATTCCGCCCGGTGTCCAAAAACCGGCAGTCATGCTGAGCTTGCGAAGAACCTCTGATTTCTGCCTTTCCTCACCAGCCCAACGATAGATGCCGGAGCGAAATCAGAGGTACTTCGCAGGCTCAGCATGACGGGCGTGGGGGGGGCGACGCGCCCCTTGAGTCGGCAACGCTTTTGGGCCCTCTGCAGTAAAATCCCGTCCCGATCCCACTTGGCGTCTCTATCTCATCACTTTTTCCGCAATGGAGCCAATGGAACCAATGGAGCGATGCACTTTTTTCGCCGGGT
>NZ_JBDUCX010000352.1:0-5016 GCF_040003245.1 Chthoniobacter sp. | reverse complement strand
TTTCCATCATCGCTGATTTCCTTATTTTGTGGTCCAGAAATCTCGCGCACCTCACCTCCCTGCTTCCTCTGCGCCCTCGGCGGTAAATTTCCGGCCGTCATTCGCGAGGCGCGGCGACGAGATTCATTGAACCGCGCTGCCGGGCGGCCCTCCTACTCGCGGAAAAAAGTAGTCGCGCTCGACGCCGTCGAGTTGGCCGCGGCGCATGCAACAGTTCTTGAAACCGGCGCGTGGAGCCGCACGGGCAGGGGTCGTTGCGGCCGAGCTTTTCGCGCAGCTCTTTGTCGCCATGGACGATGCGGAGCCCGCGCTTGACCTGTGTTTCGGACGGGAACCCTTTACGGCGCTTGCTGGTGCGCTCGAAAAAAGGGGACTTCTTGATGTCGATGGGTAGCCATAAATCCTCCTTGGTTGATACGTGGCCTGTTTTACACGAGCGGACCTTGCGCCGCCATGCATATTTGACGATTCTTCCTCAACATTCCGGCCCGTCACGGGTTCACTCAACACCATGAAACTCCGCACCCTCCTCGCCACTATTGTTTCGTTTACCGGGCTGGCGCTCTTTGCGCAGGCCGCACCCCTCGCCGTCGGCTCCCCTGCCCCTGAGATCAGCGGCGTCGACCAGGACGGCAAGACCGTCAATTTCAAGGACGTTTACGCGAAGGGTCCGACGCTCGTCTATTTCTACCCGAAAGCCGACACGCCGGGTTGCACCAAGCAGGGCTGCTCGATCCGCGACTCGTGGGAAGACTTGAAGAAGGCGGGCATCCAGGTGGTCGGCGTGAGCGAGGACAAAGTGGAGGCCCAGAAGGCCTTCGCGCAGAAGTACAATCTGCCGCACGTCCTCATTGCCGATAACGACGGGAAAGTGGCCGCCGCCTTCGGGACCGACTTTATCGCCGGTAAACCGCTCACCCAGCGCCAATCGTTCTTCATCAAGGACGGCAAGGTCGTCTGGAACATGCTCAAGGGGACCACGACGGAGACCCATGCCCAGGATGTGCTGAAGGTGAATGCAGAGCTTTCAAAGAAGTAACTGATTTCGGTCTTTTCAAAGCGCGCGTTCTCGACCGAGGGCGCGCGCTTTTTCGTTTCGCGCTCAGCGTTGCAAAAGCCGCAGCAGCCCTATTCCGAACAGGAGAAGTGAGGACATAAAGCAGAGAATTCCTCCTATCTTGAATCCGACGTAGGCGAATTTGCCGCTGTAGACCTTCGCGAGAAATCGAGGCCAACCCTTGGCGGCAATGTTCTCGCAAACCTTTCGAGTATTGAAAAAGTAATACCACCCGCCGTAAGCGAATAACGCCGCCATGCAAAAAACGACTGGGACGGGTGCAAGTGAATGGGAGCCATTCATAAACCAGCGAAGACAGTGCGAGCAGAGCAATGACATCGTCGATTGTCCAGACGTGATCGGCCGCGCAATTTCTACCGCCCCGCTGGGGCGGAGCCGTGGCGGTCGCTCATCCGGTGGCTGACGCCAACCGGCTAATCTCCGTGACGCCTCCGGCGCCCAAGCGGAACGAGCGACCGTCGTTTTAAAACACCATCGGCTGGCCTTCGGTCATCACCGAGATGCGCTCGGCGACACCGTGCTCCTGGGCGCAGGCCAGCAGGCGCGTCGGTGGTTCGTGGAGGGGCTCGTAGCTGAGGCGGAAGGTGCCGTAGTGCATCGGCACCATGCGGCGGGCGCCGAGATCGATGAAGGCGCGGATGGCTTCCTCGGGGTTCATGTGGACGTCGCGCCCGGTGGGCGGGTCGTAGGCGCCGATGGGTAGCAGCGCGACGTCGATGGCGTGCCGCTGGCCGATTTCCTTGAAGCCCTCGAAGTAGGCGGTGTCGCCGCAATGGAAGATGGTGCGACCGCCGACCTCAATGATAAAACCGCCGAAGCCGCGATGCGAATCGTGGAGCATGCGCGCACCCCAGTGGTGGCAGGGCGTGAGCGTGATCTTGATCGGGCCGTGCAGGTAATCCTCCCAATAGTGCAGCTCGTGGACGCTCTTGAAGCCGAGGTCGTGCACGAGGTTGCCCACTTCGAAAGGGACGACGATCGGCTGATCGGCCGCCACGCGGCGCAGGGACTTGCGATCGAGGTGATCGAAGTGCGCATGCGTCACCAGCACGAGATCGATGGCCGGCAGATCGTGCAGTTGCAGGCCCGGCTGCTTCATCCGCTTGAAGACCTTTAACCACTTGGCCCAGTTGGGATCGACGAGCAGATTATGCTCGCGCGTCTGGATGAGAAAGGAGGCATGACCGATCCAGGTGAGGCCGATCTCGCCGTCCTTTAGCTCGGGAAAATTGGGCGCGGCATGCTCGCCGGAGCGCGGCTCGAAGAGGGAGGGGATGAGAACTTCGGTGAGAAAATTGCGCTGCTGCCAACCCGGCTTGGGCTTGAGCCCGACCTTGCGCGCGGCCGCGCCGGAAGCGGGAGGATGCGCTCCATTGGCTTTCTCGGATTTTTTGATTTCCGCTTTGGGTTTGCGAAAAGGGTTCGCCACGGCGGGAGAGACTAGTCGCGTCATCGCAGGACGCAAAGATTTCGTACACTTGCCAGCCGATAACGTGGCATTTGTAATCCCGCCGTGACCAAAGCCGAACTCCGCCGCGAAATGCGCACCCGCCTGGCCGCACTCGGCCCAGCGCGGGCGGTGCAATCGCGCGCCATCGTGGCCGCGCTGGCGCGGCCCCTCGTGCAGGCCGGCAGCGGGTGGATCGCCCTTTTCTCGCCGATGCCGAGCGAGCCCGATATCGAATTACTCTGGGAATCGGCGCCGGGGCGCTTTTGCTATCCGCGCATCGCGCAGAGTGGAATGGAGTTTGTGGAGGTCGAACAGCTGGCCGATCTCACGGTGTCGGCGTGGCACCCGCACATTCGGGAGCACCGCCTGGCCGAGGCGCGCCTCGTCCCGCCGGTGGACATCGGGGCCATCCTGGTGCCCGGGCTGGCCTTTACGAAAGACGGCCACCGGCTGGGGCGGGGAGGCGGTTTTTACGACCGCTATCTCGCCGCACTCCCCGCTACGACGCACAAGATCGGGGTCTGCTTTGCCCTGCAACTGGTGGAGACGCTTCCGATCGAGCCGCACGACCAGCGGATGGACGCCGTGGTGACAGAAGAGGGCTTGGAGGAGTAGCCAGTCAGAGTATGCTCTTTCTGGAATCGGGGAGTGAAGGCGTTACGCTCCAAGTCTCTTGAGATTATTTGGGTCGTGCCAGTCCATCAGGCAATGTTGACATTGTCGGGCTCGAGCGGTCATCAATGGCTTGCCGCAATACGGGCAGGGTGCGCTTGTTCTACTCTCCGCATGGGTCACCCAAAGCTTCGCCCACGAAATCGGACAACCTGTCAAATGACGAAGCTCCCTAGTCGCTTCGACCTTGCGGCTGTCTCGAATAAGGTCTCGCAGCCGCGCCTCGTCCTTTTCAGCGAGATCACAGAACTGCGGGATATGCATCCGACATTTCGGGCACACGGGGCCGCGAGTGGGAAACGAATCTATCCTGCGTTCCATCTGTTCCAATTCATCGCGCGAGTAAGCATTTCCCTCGTCGCGATCATGGCAACTCGTCTCAGATGAAGCCATCGATGAGTTTTCTCCTGCCTAAACCAACCGCACCGGCACACGCATCTCGAAGCGAGGGATGCGCGTAAACACGGGCTCGCCATCGGTGGTGAGGCCGAAGTAAGCGCCCTCGGCCACGCTATCCGAGCCGATGGTGTGGTAGCTGTTGTAAGAGAAATGCTCGCCCGGCTCGAGCCGCGGGAATTCACCGACCACGCCATCCCCTTCCACGACCAGGCGCTGCCCCTCGGAGTCGGCCACCACCCACTTGCGCCCCTTGATGGTCACGGTGACCGAGGAGTCGTTGCGAATGGTGATGAAATAGACAAATGGGTGCGGGCGATCGGGCGGGGCCTCGAGCTGCGGCATGTGGACCACGCGATCCACGGTCGCAGAGAGACCGGCGAGTTCGGTGAAGGTGGCGGGCATTGGGGTCTCGGTTTTGGGGATTTAGTTTTCTGATGGCGACCAGTCCGCCACACGCGACAGCGATCAATCAATCAGCTATGCGTAAACAGCAATCGATATTCCATGTTTCCTGTAGCCCTCACTATTGCCGGTTCCGACAACAGCGCCGGGGCCGGCGCCCAAGCCGACCTCAAAACCATGAGCGCGCTCGGCGTCTACGGCGTGACGGCCATCACCTGCGTGGTCGCCGAGGTGCCGGGCAAGGTAAGCGCCATCCAGGCGATCGAGCCGCGGATCGTGGCCGAGCAGATTCGTCTGCTTTTCGAGGCTTTCCCGATCGGAGCGCTCAAAACCGGGATGCTGTATTCGGGCGAGATCATCGATGCGGTTTGCGACATGCTGGAGGTCTGTCTCCAGAAATTGCCGCAGGCGCCGCCGATCGTGGTCGATCCGGTGATGGTCGCGACCAGTGGCGATGCGCTGTTGAAAGGCGACGCGATTGCCCGTTATCGCGAACGCCTCTTTCCGCTGGCGACGCTCATCACGCCCAATCTCGATGAAGTGCGCACGCTACTGGGCCGCCCGGTGGCGAGCCTCGCTGAAATGCGCACCGCGGGTCAGGAACTCGTCGCGACGTTTGGCCGCGCATTCCTCATCAAGGGCGGCCACCTGCGGCTCGACCCGGCCATCGATCTGCTATGCACGCCGGACGGCGCGGTGCAGGAATTTTCCGCGCCCTTTGTGCAGGGCATTTCCACGCACGGCACGGGCTGCACGTACGCGGCCGCGATCACGGCTGGGCTGGCCAAAGGGCTGGCCCTTCCCGAGGCGGTGGGTGAAGCAAAGCAGTATCTGGCCAATGCGGTCGCGCATTTCCTGCGCTGGACCCACGAAGGTCGCACGACCGATGCCTTGCATCATTTTGCGCCGCGCCCCTAATCTCCCGCCTTTCGCTTCATGAAAATCCTCGTCCTTGGCAGTGGCGGGCGCGAACACGCGCTCGTCTGGAAACTTCAGCAATCGCCCCGCGTGCGCG
>NZ_JBDUCX010000351.1:0-5017 GCF_040003245.1 Chthoniobacter sp. | reverse complement strand
CGGGGAGGCCCTTCCGCCGAGAAGAAGGAACTGGCGCACGTCTGAGCCGATCGGTGGTGAGTATTCGCAACTTTCTGGCGTCTTACGCGCCGCTGTTATCTGCCAGCGTGGTGCTATCTTTGATGAATGGGTGAAGAAGAAGGATATTGGAGATCCTGCGGCAAGCTCCGGATGACAGCGGATTTTGGACGCGCAGGGCGCTTCGCAACCGTGCGGCTACATTTGATCAATCCGCCCTGACGAGACGGGGCGCGGTCGGACACTGCTAACTATTTTTATCCCCGTGTTCTCACGCAATGCGGACAGCTAAACCACGTAGTATCAGCCTCATGCGCATGGCTGTGGCTCTTCGTTTCGGAACGAAAAACGCTCCATTTTCTTTCCCGATGAAAACGATCCACACCCCCGCAGCGATCGCCCTCGGCGCCATGATCGGCGCATTCGCCTTCCCTCCCAACGCCATGGCGGAAGCCACACCTCAGCACGCGGAGACGGCACCGGCGGCCAACTTGCCCAAGACCGGGATGAAGTTTTCATCGGGCGACGGAAAGCCCGGGCACTTTCGCCTGGAATGCCATGGCGTGCCGGCCTACGACGCCTTGGTCGCGATCGCCAAACGGCGTGGCTACGAACTCAGTTTTGATCCAGCAGGAGAAACCGTCTGCCGGAGTTCGACCCTGAACGGCGTCTACGCGCAACCATGGCTGGGCCTGGACATGGCGGATATTGAGCCGATCATCATTGAATCCATTTCTGCCGGCGCCGGCCTGCCTTCCGGACAAATCCTGCGCTTCATTCGGACCGACAAAAAGAAAGGACCGGCGATGATTGCCGTGGTTCCGCGAGCGGCCCTCAATGCCCACGGTCAACTCATGATGACGGCGTCGAAAAAGGGCCAACCAGGAATCGCCATTTCGAAAAAGAGATAAGCAGCCGCAGGTGCGCCTGGCTGGCGAAGGCGTTTGGCTTGTCGCGCGATCGAGGGGAAGTCGATAGATGCGGAGTCGTAGCTCAAACTCGGGGAAGAGCCGGCGATATGCTAAGAGCCATTCGCGCCAAGCTCATCCGGCCCACGCTGGAGCAGTGATGGGACAATGGGATCAGTCTTCGGCAGATCAGTCTGATTGTCTCCCTGTCTCCCTGTCCGCCTCTCTGCATTTCAATCATCGACCTTCCGCCGACGGTCACCGCTGCCGTGCTTTGTCGTATTCCGCCATGAATTGCGGCATCCATTCCTCCAGTTGCCGGATGCGCGTGGAGTCTGCGGGATGGGTGGACGCGTACTCGGGCGGCTTCTGCCCCTGGCCGGATCCACTCATGCGCTTCCACAGTTCCACCGCCTCGTGCGGATCGTAGCCCGCCCGCGCCATGTAAGTCGTCCCCATGTAATCCGCTTCCGACTCGTGCTTGCGCGAAAAAGGCAGCGTCACACCGTACTGCGCCCCGGCGCCGAGCAGGCCCATGATCGTCCGCTGTTGATCGTAACTCATGTTGGACATCGATCCTTGGAGGCCCAGCATCGCCGTGGAGGTCATCTGCTGTTGCAGGATCCGCTGCGAGCCGTGCCGGGCGATGGCGTGCGCCATTTCGTGCCCCATCACCGCCGCCAGCCCGGCCTCCGTCTTCGCCACCGGGAGGATGCCGGTGTAGACGCAGATCTTTCCGCCCGGCAGGCAGAAAGCATTCATCTGCGGACTGTCGAGCACACTCACCGCCCACTCGAATCCTGCCCCATCCTCGCCTACCGCCGCCGCCAGCCGCTGGGCCACGCCCGTCACTTTGTCCACCTCCGGGCCGGAGCGGATCGCGTGTTCTTGCGAGAGGATTTGCTGGTAACTCTGCAACCCCAGCGCCGCCTCCTGCTGCGTGCTCATCCCCACCCGATGGCTTTGCCCCGTGATGGGATTGGTAAATTTCTCTGAGGAAAGATACTGGAAAAGGAGAAAGAGCCCCGCGAGGACGATGGGCAAAATTTTGAAATGCGGACGGACTCGGCCGTCTTCGTTGCGGAAATCCATGGCGATGGGGTCTGCCGGTCAGCCTAGGCCGTGGCCGGTGGCCCGTCGAGCCTCGCTGTTCCGGGCTTGGCAAATCCACTCGGTCCGCCAGTATCCTGTGTATGACTTCCGCTTTGCTGGCCTCATATCGGAAGCACAGTAGAATGCCCAAAAGTCACATCGCCCGTCGCTTTGGAAAACGAAGGGGCTTGTCGCCCGTTTCATCTTAGCTGCCGCCACCCCTCCATGAACTTCTACGATATGGCGAAAAGGTTGACTCCAAGGAGTCGTTCTTGCGGTTTGTGCAAGCTCTCGCTGAAGATGCGGAGGAGACAGACGGGGAGTCGACGCGGACCAAAGGAGGGAAACTCAATCTTAGCCTACGCGGCTGGGAAAACGGCAGCATCGCCGCATTCCTCGGAGCGATGTCGGCGTGGGCTGCTGGCAATTCTGGGCTCACTGGTGAGCCTTCGATCTCCGAGTTGCCGTCGTGGAGAGGGTTTGCCGAGATACTGCATTCGGGCAAATTCTATGAGTAACCTTCTCACAGGGCATCAGGACCGTTTCCGAAGCGGCACATTTTCTTCTTGACTTTTGGCGTTCGAGTTGCTACTATCCGCGCAGGAGATAGGAAAGGTGAATGGGGCTTGGGTATTCCGGTGGCGGGGAGGAAAAGAGGTTCTTTGATACATCCAACAGATACGGATTGATGCAAGTCAGTTGCAGCAAGGTGGTCGGGTTGACTTGAGGATTGGCCTGCCGATGCCTTGATTGCCTGTGGTCGGAGCAGGTCAGAGCTGAGTAGGATCAAGGCGACTCAAGGTAAATCAAGGTTCTCAAGGTCCGAATTTTTCTACGGGGCGATGTCGTAGTGCGCGGTACGTCGCGGGTTGGTAATGCCAGTCTATGGCATTTGGGAGCAGCGGGCAGATGTGCTCATCCTCGATTCGCTCCTATTGCGAGGACGGGAACGAGGAGGAAGAGGATACCGCGACCTTACAGCCGACAGCGATCCTGCTGAGTTTGGTGCCGAGCCTTACGCTCCCGCAGCCGTCGGAATCGCGTGCTCGGGCAGGCGGAGGCTGGCCAGGGCGGCACGCACTTCGGCGCGCAACTCCGCGAGCATCTCGCGGGTGATTTCCATCTGGGCGTCCTTGAATTGCGCCCATTCGGTGGCGGTTGCCTGCAGACGGGCGTAGGCGCTGGCGATGTATTCGCGGGCGGCCACGGGCAGGTGCGGGCACTCGAGCTTCGTCTCCATGTGGCGCTGGGCTTCGGCGAGCTCGGCGAGGAGGATCTTCTCGTCGGGCACGCGGCGCAGGTTGCTGGTGAGACCCACTTGGGAAAGCGTCCAGATGATCCACTTGGTGGGGTCGAATTGCCAGGGCTTCACGCCGTTGCGATAGTCGTGCTGAAATTCGTGGTGGTAATTGTGGTAGCCTTCGCCGCCGGTGATGACCGCCAGGAGAAACGAATCGCGCGCCGAGCAACGCGAGGAATACGGGCGCTTGCCGATGTAGTGGCAGAGCGAGTTGATGCAGAAGGTAGCGTGCTGGAGAGCCACGACCCGGGCGAAGCCGCCGATGACGAGCGCGCCGAGCGCCGAGCGCCAGCCGCCCCAGATGTAACCGATGACGGTCGGCAGCACGAAGGCGACGAGCACCGCCAACTGTTGCGTGTACTTGTGCTGGAGCATGACCATCCAGTCCTTCTTCAAGTCGGGCACGTTGCTGTAATCGGGGTCGCCCTTGAGCTTGAACATGAGCCAGCCCATGTGGGCGTGGAAGAGGCCCTTGGAGATGTCGTAGGGATCTTCGTCGTGATCGACGTGCTTGTGATGGACGCGGTGCTCGCTGGACCACATGAGCGCGGAGTTTTCAAAGGCGCCGGCGCCGAAAATGAGGACGAGGGCGCGGACCAGCCAATGGCCCTGGAAAGCGAGATGCGAGAACATCCGGTGATAGCCGAGCGTGATGGAGAAGCCGCAGGCGCTGATCATCACGAAGAACAAAACGATCTGAAACCAATCGATGCCAAAGTGCCAGATGTAGAGCGGCACCGTGATGAGCGAGAGAAAAAGGGTGCCGATGAGGAAGGAACTGGTGACCCAGTGGACTCTTTCGAAGGGGATACGTTTAAACATGAAGGATAGGCAGGAGGGAGTGGTTCGCTAGTTCGGCGCGAAAGCCGAGAGGAATAGGGATTAAGCAGGTCTCGTGCAACGGCAAACACGCGGGTTTACGTATTTTTCCGCCGCGAAAACCTGGACAAGAAACAAGGCAAGGTGCCAAAAGAGGAAATCCAGAGGTCGGCCTGCATGGTTCGTGCGGCGGGATTATAGCACGCGATACAGAAATTGCTTCCGCAATTCTGCGAGAGTTCCCGGGGAAATATGCGAAGGGGAGGGTTCTTACGTAGAAAAACCGGAGTGCCGTCTCCTTCCCGCCGGGCCTGATGGGAGTTTCTGAGAAAAAACGGACTGGTGCGCCCGCAATCTGCTTTCGCAGAGGACGCTATGCGCAGTAGTCAGACCCCATCGCTATTCATCTGGAGGAGCCTTGCCCTCCCGTTCTGCGTCCTGGTGGGCTGCCTGGTGCTGATCATTACCATCGCCCACTCGTTGCCCCAGACGGCCACTGGCGTCTGGCAGCAGTGGCTCCTGATCTTCTTCGCGGTGAGCGCCATGATCGCGGCGGTGGCTACTTGCGTGCGGGCGGGTCGCAGCATGGCGGCCCCGGTGGCGCACCTCGTGGAGGTGGCCATGGCGGTCAAGAACGGGCGCGCCAAGCATCGCGCCTCCGGCAAGGTGGCCGGGGAATTTCGTCCGCTCGCCGAGGCGCTGAACCAGATGATCGAAGCCCGCCAGCGCGCGGAGGATAAGCTGAAGCTCGCCCAGGAGAGCCTGGAACTGAAGGTCCACGCGCGCACGGTCGAGCTCTGGCGGGCCAACAAGGCGCTGCAAGAGCAAATGGAGCAGCGCGCCAAGGCGGAGCGCGAATTGCAGCAGGCCCAGAAGATGG
>NZ_JBDUCX010000141.1:0-17030 GCF_040003245.1 Chthoniobacter sp. | reverse complement strand
GGCAAGACGTCCTGGGACAACTGCGTCCTCGCCCACCGCGAAGTGAACTCGCGCAAAGCCAACCGCCTGCCCCACGAAGCCGGCCTGCGCTTGCGCAAGCAACCGGTCGCGCCTCGGGTGGTGCCCGCGAGCGTGCTGATCCGCAACCACCACGGGGTCCGAGACTGGCAGCACTTCCTTGGCTGACGCGCATTCCACTCCGAGCCGCTGTGTGCCAATGGCAGACTGCGGCTCGCGTGGCGTCGAACAGTGGTGATCAAGGCTCGAGAACCTCCCGAATGGCCGGCATCATCCGCTCTTCGTTCCACCAGCGGACTGCATTTCGGATCATCGCTTCCTCGTATTCGTTCGCGGCCTTGTGACGCACGCCGGAGCGGTCGAACATCGGGTCGAAAACGAAGAATGGCTTCAGTTCCTCGGGCACCAACTTCCAGCCATCCCATGCCAGAATCCGCGGGTCGGGCACGAAGGTGAAGTCTGGCTTGTTCTGCGCTTCCCAAGCGCGATAGCGCGCGAGCAACTCGGTATCATCGCAGCGTGCCTCGGTTATCCCGATCAGCCCGTTTTCCAACCGGACCAAATGCCGCCAGAATTCGCGCGGGTAAGGGAGGAGGCCAGAATCTCCTCAAACCAGCTTTTGTTTTCGCGCCCGCTGAAGCGGAACCAATCGCCGGCGCGTCTGCAAACGCGAGTCTGCAAAAGGGAAGGCTGTGTATCCCGCTGTGTATCCCGGCGAAAAAACTCCGTGCCGCACTGTGCCGCTCCGTGCCGCATTTCAATCGCTCGCAAACCCTGATGTTTACTTGCCCGACAGGCATTCCGTGCCGCACCGTGCCGCACCGTGCCGCTTCCTGCCGCTCCATGCCGCTCTCTCTGTAAAAAATCGTCTCCCTGAATGGGGTTCAAGAGGTCGCTGGTTCGAATCCAGTCGGCCCGATTTGTTGGAATGCTGATAAACAGAGGATTCGCGGGCTATGACCAGTGAGGGCCTGGGTGCTCACCAAAGTTTCAATTCGCAGGCAAATCCAGCACACAACGAAAGCCGTGGTCGTAGTAGCGAAGCGTGGGCTCGTCGTGAGAACGACACGAGGCCAGCAGACTGTGGCGGTCGAGGTTCACCAACGAAGCACCCCGTAACACACGATCCTTGTGGTCTTCGTCGAACCATTCCTGGCACCATTGCCACACGTTGCCCCCCATGTCGTAGAGACCAAATCTATTCGCCACGTAGCTACCCACCGGCGAGGTCGTATAGCCGCTGTTGCTGGGAATTACCCGCGTTTTGATACCAGCCTCCAACGGATTTCGTTCCATCCTGGCGAAGATGCCCGCTTTCTCCGGTGGTCGTGATTGCGTGTCACTCGGAAACGCTTGATTGATCTTTCCATTCTTCTCACTCGGCAATTTGGCTGGGTCTTCCCTGGCTCCAATCTCGACGGCGCAACTCCATTCGTGGTCGGTCGGCAAGCGGTAATTGCACCCCGTCGGCAATCGCCCGGCTACTTGCTCGCGCTGGTTTAGCCATTGGCAGAAGAGTTGCGCGTCCTCCCAACTCACCATCACCGCCGGGTGCATCGGGCCTTGCTCGAAGTCCACCTTTGGCCACTCGCGTTTGGTTTCTCGCACAAACTCCGCGTAGTCCTGCACCCTTGTGTCCCACACGCTGAAAAGCACCTGATGACCGCCTGTCGGCCCACCGATGATAGGCACCGGCACGAATTTCATGCCGAAATAGTTTACGAAGGGTTGGTCCTTCGTGGCGGTGGCGGGTGTCGCTGCAGTGACGACTGGAGTTCCAGTCACCGCCACTTTCATTCCGCCTTCGCGCGCCGCTGCTTGGGAGATGGCGGGGTTGGTCGTTCCTACTGCGACTTCTCCCTTTTTCCACGGGCCAAAATAAATCGGCGCGGCGATGGCGGCGACCAAAGCTCCAACACCACCCATCCACGCGGCCATCGGCAGGCCGCGCTTTTTCTCCACTAAGGTGGGCTTCTGGGTGGCGGCTTCGGTGTCGGGCCCCCTCTCACCACCCATCGCGTCATACGCCCGCCGCAAATCAGCGATCACCTGCCCATGGTTCTGCTGCCGATTGGAAGGATGCTTTTGCATCATCTTCCCAACCCCATCAGACAAGACCTGCGGGCATTCAGGCCAGGCACTCCGTAGATTGGGCACCGGCCCATGGACATGCTTCAACATGATCGCCACGGCACTGTTACCTTCAAAGGGAGCCTGGCCGGACAACAGGTGATAGAGTGTGCATCCCAAGCTGTAGATGTCTGCTCTCAAGTCCACGTCTTTCATCGCCTCCACCTGCTCCGGGCTGATGTAGTGAGGCGTTCCCATGGATGCACCGGTCATCGTCAATTCTTGAGTTTTCCCGGCACACTTGGCCAACCCAAGATCTCCCAATTTCACTTCACCATCACTGGAGAGGAAGATGTTGTCCGGCTTGATGTCCCGGTGGATCAACGCCGCCTTGCGCCAGCCATATTCAAGCGCTGTTGCAACGTGGATGGCGATGGCAATGGCTTCCAGCGGATCAAGTCGCCCCTTGCGATTCAATCGAATCTTGGCCGACTCGCCCTCGACATACTCCATCGCAAACCAGTGCAGACCCCCATTCTCGCCCGCTGAGAATACCTGCACCAGATTCGGGTGGATAAGTCCCGCCGCCGCCTTGGCTTCCTGTCGGAAGCGAGCAACATATTCCGCATCCTCGGCCAGCGAAATTTGCAGCGTCTTGAGGGCCACGAAACGATCCAATGTGGTCTGCCTTGCCTTGTAAACCGCCCCCATACCGCCCTGTCCCAGGCGTTCGAGGATCTCAAATTCGCCGATCTGTTTGCCTTCAAGGCTCATGCGAGTTGCAGGCTAGTGGAAGCCACCGCGGCGGGGCGATGTTTTTCAGCGGGGCGCTCCCATCTGCGCTTCAATGTCGATCCGATCGCCGCCGGTAGCTTCAACCCTCTTGAATGGTTTTCAAGAGGCCGCTGGTTCGAATCCAGTCGGCCCGACCATTTTGGATCATCGGGTAAAACGTGGCTTGGCTCAGTGGGCGCTGACCGTATTCTCTTCCTCTGCCGGACGCCAAAAGCAGAACGGAATGCCGCGGATCGTCAAGCGCTCCTGCGGGCCGGGCGGGAGCTTCGCGACGATCTGCTCGGCGCGTGGGTCGCCCAGCCAGATAGCGCCACCGACCGGCGTGTTTTCGGGATCGGCGATCACCTCCACCCACTCGTCGGCGGTGAAAACGGCCGGGAGCAGTTCATGCCGGGCGTAGTACGGTAATTGGGGGCCGTAACTGGGGAGCAAGTTGCAGATGACCGCTACGTCCTGGCCGAACCACGTGCGCATGGCGTGACCGAGCTCCGGGATGAGATCGGGCGGCTCGGGGTTTTCATCGGTCAAAATGAGAAAGGGGCGGCGGAGCAACATGGTCTGTCTCTCGCCGGCGCAGACGAGAAAGCCGAGCAGCGCCAGCACGCCCGCCACGCTCCCCACGCGCACCAAGGCGCTCCTCGTCCCGCACCAGTGGCACAACGCGTCGAGGGCCACGGCCGCCATCATCGCCACGGGCACGGTGAAATAGAACGAAGCGTAGTCATGAATGGACGAGGCGTTGCGAAAGAGGACGATGTAGAGCGCGCTCATCACGAAGAAACACGCGGCGCTCCCGCCGAGCCAGCGCAGGGGCGATTCTCGAGAAGATCGCCGAACGATCACCGCTCCCGTCAACCCAAGGAGCCAGAGCGCAGCTTGAATGTGGGCCAGCAACAAGCTGCCGATCCTTGCCGACCAATCCCGCCAGGAGATCGAACTTGCCCCGTGCGCCATGCGATGGTTCATCGCCGCGAAAAGGTCGTGCCACGCATCGGGCCGCACCAGCCTGATCTGCAAAGCGAAGGTCGCAAGCGACACGGCCATCGCCACGAAGAGCCATCCTCGGCGACGGACGGAAAGCCGAGGGTGAAAACTGACGACGAGGACGAACAGATACCCGAGCCAAGCGGTCCACACGGCAAGGACGGCCACGGTGAGAAACACCCACCACCAACCACCCTCGCCGGTCTTCTCCCAATGGCGCAAGGCGAGCAACGCGCCCAGCATCCAGACGAGATTGACGGGCTCGAAGTTCACCATGCGCCCGTAGCGCAATTCCATCGGCAGGGCGGCGAAGGCGATCACCGCAAAGGCCGCCGCCCGCGCGTTCGTGCAATCCTTCACCAGCAGCCAGAGCAGGACTACGCCGAGGAAGGAAAAGACGACCGGCAGTAAACGCGCCACCCATTCCGCCTCGCCGAAGAGGGCAAACATCGCGGTCAGCATGAGGGACAGAAGCGGCGGGTGGTGCGTGTAAAAACCATCCGGCGGAATCGGCGGCGTGCCGAAGTAGAAGGCGGATGGCACGCCCGCCGTGGAAACGAGACCGGCAGCCAGCGTGTTATGCGCCGATTGCGACCAACAAGCCCCATTGCCATCTAACTGATCCGTCCACGGTGCGGTGAAGTCGCTGGCAAAGCTCCAGCCAAGCGCGCCCAAGGCCACGAGGAGGCCGAGCCACCAGATGCGGGAATGGGGAGCGAGAGTCATCGATTTTTGGGAGATACCTGGCCAACCGCCCCGCCCAGCATCTTCTTCGACACAGCGTCCGTCGATCCGCAAACCCGCCGCCTACTTCACGAAAGTGCTGCGGAAGTTCTCGGTATCTTCGCCCACGGGACCGACTTCCTTGCCATCGGGTTTGATGAGCCAGAACCAGTCGTAAGTGCCGCCGCCGATGAAATACTTGTGCTTCTGGATAAGCAGGCAGCCTTTGTAGTCACCATTGGGAACGATCTCGAGCCCGCTGCCATCGGTGAAGAAACGCTCCTTGCGCGTGGCGAGATCGATCACATGCACGGCGCCGGAAGTGGCCCACGCCGAGCTAATGAAATAAAGTCGGTGACCATCCGGAGAAAACTGCGCGCCGAGGATACCGGCGATGACCTGATGCATATCCTGGGATTCGCGACCGCGGACCAGCACGGCCGGCTTGCGGCCATCGCTCCCGACAAACCACAGCTCGGTGGCCTCGGCGTCGCCGGACCCCGTGGCGACGATCTTGTCCGGCGTGCCGCGGACGAAGGCGACCTGTTTGCCATCGGGCGAAAGCGCGGGCGCGGAATCGTGACCGCTGTCGGTGAGTTGCTTGCGGAGACCGTCGGTACTGACGAAGACAATGTTGCCCTTTTCCTCGACCACGCTTTGCGCGCGGAGTGAAAGAGCGGACGCAACCAGCGACACCGCAAAGAGCACATCCAACCGAAAGAAGTTCATACAGTCGATTAACGGCTAGTTTTCACTGTGCTCAAGCGAAATGAGCCTCCTAGGTAGTGTTCACGGGTTGCCGGTTCGCTTCCTCGAACGGCGCCCCATTTGCAGAGGCCAATTCGTGCGCGGGCATTTTGCTCCATTTTCAGTTTTGGGTTTCTTTCGTGGTGCCCCGAAGGGACTCGATGTAATTCTTGAAATTCTCGAGCCGGGCTTTGATGCGTTGCAGCAGGTCAGCGGGATCGCCCCATCCCGATTCCGGGGCATACTTCATTTTGAATGAGACGAGCGTCTTGTTCCCCGGCAGCGGATCGAACCCGACCACACCGGAGCTTTCCGCGCCCGAGACGGTCCGCCAGGCCATCCGCCGATTCGGAATGCGCAGCGCAATTTGCAAAACGGATTCGTACTCTTTGCCGCCCCGGTCGACGCGCCAGTAAAAGCGGTCCCCCTCAATGCGCCTCACTTCACGAACAGCGCGCATAAATTGCGGAAACTCCTCCACGCGGACCCAGTGGTCATAGATCTCCGCCGCTGGGGCGTTCACGAGGATAGAGGCGCCGACAGAATTAATCGAATGATAGGATTCCAGTTTCATGTGTGGCATGGAAACTCGCCATCGTTCGCAGGCGAAGTCGTCGGGCCGCACCAGCCCGCCGCGCCTGCCGTTATGGGAGTCACTGGGTTAGACGGCCTGTTCGTCGAGCGCGTTCAATCATGACGTTGGCAGCCCAGGGCGATTTGCACAGCGATCTTCGCGGGATGCCACCCGGGCTCGCGGTCAGCGTCAACCGCCGGTGATCGCTTTGCGCACAGTGGCGAGCGGGGCGGTATCGTCGAAGGTGACGGTGTGGCCTTGCGGGCGCACGCCGAGTTGCTTCCACACCGCGGAAAGATCGACGCGCACCGGCTTGTCCTTCATTTCATCGTACAATTCGCGGAGCACGGGGACACCCGTAGCGGCGTCGCCCGCCGCAATGATGCGGTCGATACTCCACGAGGTCTCGATGCTGCCCCCGGCGGCGAGGATGCCGCGCAAGGCGTGCTCCAGTCCGCGACGATTGCCGGTGCGCCGGCGGATCTCGATATCGGCCCGCAGGCAGAACATCGCGCCGCCATAATAGGTGCGGCCCCAAGTCGGCGTGTGATCGAGGCCGCGATCCCCTTTCTCCGGCTGGCCCTGCGGAAAGTTTTCCACCATTTCGTTCCAGACATGCGCGGGCGTGAGCTGCCCGGCGCGAGCACGAGCGATCGGCTCGACGTACGTGGCCAGCCCCTCCTCCAGCCAGTGCTGGCGCTCGGGGACGTTGGGCAGCGCGAGATGGACCATCTCGTGGACGAGCACCCAATCGTCGGAGAGATCGGCGGCCGTGGCGTCGCGCCCGAGGGAGATCTTGATCAGCGCCCCCTCCCAGCCGAATGTCTCCCCACCTTCAGGCGTATGCCCCGCTCCGGGCGTGATGCGCAGACGAACGTGGTGCACGGGGAAAGCGCCGTAGTAGGTGGTCACCGCTTTGGCGGAGGTCTTGATCCAGGTATCCGTGACCTCGCGAAGCGCCGGGGCGGGCGCCGTGGTAAATTGCATGTCGATCGAAGCACCGCCGATGTGGATGTCTTCGGCTCGACAAAGGCCGGCGAGGCAATTCAACCCGACGAACAGCGCGCTAAAACGAAGTGAGTGCGGCACGCAGCGATCATCGCCGCGATCCGACGGCGGTCAATCGCCCGCGCGATCCTATTAGGGAGTCGCCGTGGAGAGGGCGTAGCGCCAGTACCACTGGATCCATTCCGGGCCGGTGAAAAGCCAGATGAGCGCGCCGAGCGCCAGGTAGGGGCCGAAGGGAATCTTCGCCGACCACTCCCGCCGACCGATGGCAATGGTGAGAAGCCCGATTACCGCGCCGACGCTTGAGGCGCCCATGATGGTAAAGACGACCGCTTTCCAGCCGAGGAAGGCGCCGATGCAGGCGATGAATTTCACATCGCCCATGCCCATCGCCTCGCGGGGCAGCGTCACCTCGGTGACCTCGCCCCGGATCTCGTCCACTTTCAACAATTCCCATTTGCGCCCGTCAATATGAAGCCAGTCGCATTCGCAGCGCACGACGGCGTTTTCGAAGCGCTCGCCATCGATCTCGATCCAGGTGCACTGCAAGTGCAGTTGCTCATTGCCGCGGTAGAAAAACTCGCTCCACAGCATCTTTTCCTCCCCCACGGTGAAATCGGCTTCCTCGCCATGGCGAATCCACGAGAGCGGCGCGGCCTGGTCAAAAGTCAGGCGCTTTTTGCCAAAGGCCATCTTGCCCAGCCGCGTCACCAACCAGAGCGTGCCGTAGCCCACCCCGGCACCGACCAACGACCAGAAGCCGCTGGCGAGATTCGTCTGCTGGTCCTGCATCGCGGGAATGGCGAGGCTGAGCACCACCCCGGCCACCGTCCCGCCGAGGGTGATTTCATCGGGGATGATGAAGTGCTCGAAATCGATGAACGTGGCGACGATGAAGAGCGCGCCCATGATCCAGTAAGGCAGCGCGAGCAGCCAGGGATCCGGCGGCCAGCCCGGGCGACCCCATGTCCACACCTTCAGCCAGATCGCGAGGAAAAGCAGGCCCGTGAGGAATTCCACCCCGAAGTAGCGGAACGAGATGCGGGACCCGCAATTCGCGCACTTGCCGCGCAGCACCAGCCAGGTGACGAGCGGGATATTGTGATGAAACGGGATCTGATATTTGCAGCTCGGGCAGAAGGAACGCTTGGGCTCATTGACAGACAGACCCAGCGGCATGCGGTAGATGCAGACGTTGAGAAAGGAGCCGATCGACGCGCCCAGGATAAAGGCGAAGGCGGCAAAAACGTATTCGTAATAAGGAGGGAACACCGCGCGCAAGCAAAGCAGTGTCCGTGCCCGCGTCAATCCGCCAGTCGCGCAGACTGCTCCCGATCACCGCTTGTCATCGCTGGGCGCTTTTGCCACAAAGCCTAGGTCATGAAATCCCCCCTCCTCCCCATTGCAGCCATTCTCGCGGTCGTGGCCGGCCTTGCCGGAACATTGCGCGCCGAGAACGACCCGATTTCGATCCGCGTCGAACAGTTCACCAAGAGCGACATGAACCCGAAGGATATCATCAACCGGAACCATAGCCGGACGGTGAACGTCTTCGTGACGAACAATTCGGGCGAGGTAGCCGAGGTGAAGATCAAGCGCATCGTCTTCGGCCGGGGCCTGCTCAGACATGATCTCGTCACCCTCGCGGAAGGAGAGACCCCCTACACCGCCAAGCCGCATACCACCGAAAAAGTCGGCACCGGAGAGGCGACGGTCACCTCCGTCGAGCAACACTGGGACAAGAAGGCCAAGAAGATGATCGATGCCACGGGAGCCACCATCGTCGGGATCGGCGTGCAAGTGTTCCAAGGCGCCAACCTGGTCGCCGAGTTTTACGACCCACCGAGCATGAAGGAGCAATGGGGCAAGACGATGCCGATGCCCGGCACCCCGCTGGCGGCGGCCAAGGCCAAACCACCGGCGGCGCCACCGGCGAAGAAGTAAGGCCAGCGCTCAGGGCGTAGCCGGCTTGGGCAGCAGCCAGCGCTCTTCCACGATCTCGCAGAGCGTGTGCAGGAGGAATTTGTGCGCCTCCTGGATGCGCGCGGTAATCGTGCTGGGAACGATGAGGTCGATCCCAGCGAGCCCGCGCGCCCGGCCACCGTCCCGGCCGAGCAGAGCGATGGTATGCAGCCCGGCGATATTCGCCGCGGCAATCGCCGACAGGATGTTCGTGGAATTGCCGCTCGTGGTGATGACCACGAGCACGTCGCCTTTTTGACCGAAGGCGCGCACCTGCCGCGCAAAGACTTCATCGTAGCCGTAGTCATTGCCGGTCGCGGTGAGCAGGCTGCCGCACGCAGCCAGGTTGAGCGCCGGGTACGGCCGGCGATCGGTCACGAAGCGGCAGGCAAACTCAGTGGCAAAATCCGCCGCGTCCGCCGCACTGCCGCCGTTGCCGCAGACGAGCAGCTTGCCGCCGCCCACGAGGCAGCGGCCGACCAGTTCCGCCGCACGTTCATGCGCGGGCTGGAGGGGGCGCAGCGACTCGATCGTCGCGGTGGCGTCATGGATGGCTTTCTCGAAGAGGGTCATGGAAAAGTTGCCGAGGCTACGAGCGACCGGGCGCGGTGCCAACCCGTTTTGTGCGCCATGAATCAGACCACAGCCCCCATTTAAAAAAACTCGCACCTTAAATCGGCTTAAGAGGGCTTAAGGCACCTTAAATGGGCTTCTTTTTCGTCGCCCGGGACTCCTCGATTGCATCGGCCTCGTGGCACCGGTCTTCAGGCACCATCGCCAAATTTTCGCACCTTGATTCACCTTGATTCGGCTTGATTCGAGCAAGGTCTGACACCTCTTTGGGGTGAGCCGTTTCCGGCATCAGTTCCGGTGGTGTCGCTGCGCTCAACCACCGGCGATGGGCGCTGGGATGCCTCCGGCATTGAACAGAGAAATCAAGCGATTCCACGAGGCGCCACCGGCGTTCACCGTGGCGGAGCGTTCGTTGAGTTTCCGGTGGATGGTTGGCGGGAAGTGAGCGACCCGGCCGTAGTGAGCGTGTTGGAAAATCCTCGCAGTTCATGCGGGGAAGTGTGCCATGACCCGGCGCAAAAAGTGCATCGCTCCATTGGTTCCATTGGCTCCATTGCGGAAAATCCACTTTGCGCACCTCAAAACAGGGACCGCGGCCGCAAGATCGCGCTCCTGATTGATGGAATTCGAGGGACGAGGACGAGAACGAGGAGGAGGAGGAAGAATAGCCGCCAGGGCCGCTTTTCACCACCCGGCCTGCCGCACGTAACTGGTCTTGAAGCGCCCGATATTCGCCGAGGGCAGCCGCGTGTCCTTGCTGCCGGGTTGCATATCCGCCGCCATGCTCAAGGGGCGGACGCTGCCATCGAGAAACGCGGCCAGCGCCTCGGTTCCGTGCCGGAAATGAGCCGTCGTCTGCGTGTCGCTGATCATGTAAAATTCCTCGACCATCGGTTTTTTCGGCGTGGCGGGAGACTGGAAAGTGTTCACCTGCGCGCAGGTCGCGAACACGACCATCTGCGCCGGCGAATCCACTTGCAGGGCGCTGCGGGCCTTCCCCTTGGAGTCGGCGGCCAGCACGGTGTTGTAGCCGTACCCGTAGTTGCCATTCTTGTACTTCGGTTTCAGGCTTCGGCCGGAGTTCGCCAGCGCCGGGTCGGTCTTCACCCCGCCCGAGGCCATGACGTAGGGGCCCAACGGCCCCTTGGAATAGTCGGCCGTGCGCTTGCCCTCTCCCGCAGCCATCGACTGGAAACTCTCCAGACCGTACCACCATTGCATCCCGTTTGGAGTCGAGAGCTGGTAGGGCCAGAATGCATTGTCGTTATCGTTGAGATAAGCCCGGCCGCCTACGATCAGTTCGGTGAGCGAATGCGCACTGATCGCCCGTGCGCTGGCGACCTTGGCCTGCGAGATCACGGGCATCAAAATGGCCAGGAGGATGCCGATGATGGTCATCACCACCAGCAATTCGATCAGGGTGAAACCTCTTTTCACGGGCAGGAGTTTTGATTTCAGGCCGCCCGGCGTCTGCGGCGGGAGGCGAGGCCTAAAGCACCGACCGCCAGGAGGCCAACTGCGGATGGCTCGGGTGCGGACGTGGGAAAGCCTGGCTCCGGAATGGTGTAGTTCTGCAAATCGGTCGTGAAACTTAGCGCCCACCATGAGTTATTAGTAAGCGAATCAAATCCCACCCCTGAGACCGCAGGATAGCTCCCATCCCAAGCGCCTCCATGGTAAGGATTCCCGTCTCCGGTCAACTCGCCCCAGAATCCGGTATACCAACCTTCCCGGTAGTGATCACCGGCAAACGGAGCGTGACCGTTTTCCGGACCTCCGAGGTCTCCCGGCGTCCCGATAGTGGGCGTTCCTCCCAAGCCTGTTAGATCGTAGTAAATCGAGTAAATCCCATAACTGGGCGCGTCGGAGTAGAGAGGATGCGGCGTGATGGTCAAACGGTTATCTGCTGCGTCGATCGCCTGAATCATGTCCAGCACGGTCGGAGCGCCGCCCGACCACTTGAACCCCCAGACCAACGCATCGGGCGTGGGGCCGTCATTCCAATTGAGGACGAAGGCGGCTTCATTGGATCCGGAGCCGACCCAATATTGAATGTTGGAGAAATCAAACGAGTCAGCGTGAACGGCAGCGGTCCAAAACAGCGCCAGGGCGAGAAGAGGGTATTTTTTCATGTAATCAGCAGTGGGTGTCAGGAGTTGAGTGGGTCGTTGGCGAAAGGGGCGGGATTGGGGCGCTTCTTTGGTCTGGTGCGCTGCCAGCGCCGGAGAAGGACCACGCCCATGCCCGCGGAGAGAAACAGCGCGCTTCCCGGTTCGGGAACGGTCTGCACACGCGCGATGGCGTCCACATAGCCGGCGCCGGAGGTGCCCTGGATCTCGATGTACGAGACCGCAGCGAGATTGACGGGATTCCCGCCACTGTCCTGGGCCCAGCCCAGGGAAAACGACGCGCCGCCGGCGGAGCCGTTGTAGAGCGAGAGTGCCTGCGCCTGGTTCAGCCCAACGAAGCTGGAGATCGTAAACGCCGGATTCACCGGCAAAAGCGGATTGCCACTGCCTTGCGTGGGCAACCAATCATCCGCGCCGTAGCCATTGGGCACGGCCAGTTGGTAATAGGTGACGTTGTCCTGACTGACCCACACGGACAGGCCGGCATGACCGACCGAACCGGTGATCGCGGAAGGAGGGGTGAAAAACTCGTTGCCGAAGATGGTGAAATCCATCCCGAAGGCGTGATTGACCGGGTCGTTCAGGATCGGCGTGCTAAACCCGAGTTTCAGGTAGCCGCCGTTCCCGACGCCGACGATCTGGGTATTCTTGTAGGCCGGATAAACTATGCTGTAGGGCGTGCTGCCATCTACACCGGAAATCGGTGCACCCAGCGCGACGCTGGGAATATTGAAGGCCGGACTGGTGCCCGAGCCTTGAGAGTAGTCCACGAATACATCCGCGTAGTCATTCGCGGCGTGAACGATCCCCAGCGGGATCAGCGATGCGCCCAGCAGGAGGGCGCGAAGGTAGTTTTTCATTTGGTCTCTGTTTGTGAAGAAGAGACCAATTGCTTTGCGACGGATCGCCCGGGCAGCCTCAGCGAAGGGCTGAGACGCAGGCGCGCCGTGGAGGCTTTCGATCCCTCATTCTTCTTTGGTTGCGAAGAAGTTTTTGGACGCGCCGGTCCGCACATACGGCGGCGCGAATGAGAGTGGACCGGGGAAATATTCTGGCTCCTGGCTTACGGCGGCTCTCGTCGCATTTGGCATTTTGCCAAACACTCGATTGCCCGCCATCCTTCTCCCCGCCTTCACCACCGGGACATCCGGCGATTGGCTAAATGGGGAGTCGTATCCAGTTACAGCAGCGCAACTGCTTCCGATTTTCACGGAATTCCTTCCATCGATCTACTAACGTTGAACTCGCAAAGAACTGGGTTGAGCTTGCCGGAGAGGGACGCCGCAGGGCAAGAAAATTGCGACCCGAGCCGTCAGAGAAGATGGCTGAGAAATGCGCATTTTTGGCGATAAATACGGCAAATTCCGCAATGGAGCCAACTGGGCCAATGGAGCCAACCCAGCCAATGGAGGCACCGATTTTCCTCATTGCTTGCGCGGTACTTCGCCCTCAATGTGAGGGCGATGTTTGCCGCGCTTTTCCTTTTAGTCATCGTTGTCGCCTATCGTATTCTCTCCGGTTTCCTGGGGAGTGACGATTACACTTGGCTGCACAATTTCGCCCCGGTGGCGGCGGTGGCCCTCTGTGGCGCGGTCTATCTGCCCCGGCGCATCGCGGTGGTGCTGCCGATCGCGATGCTCTTCATCAGCGACGTTGTGCTGAACCTCTTTCACTACCACCAGCCGCTCTTCACCTTCGACATTCTGCCCCGCTACGTGGCGCTGGCCCTCATTTCGCTCCTCGGTTTCGCCCTCCGCGGACGCTCGAGCATACCTCGTTTGCTGGGCGCGAGCTTGATCGGTTCCGTGCTCTTCTTCGTCATCACGAACACCGGCTCCTGGATCTACCAGCCCCTCTACCCCAGGACCGGCGCCGGGTGGTTGCAGGCGATGACGTCCGGGCTTCCCGGGTATCCGTCCACGTGGTGGTTCTATCGCTACACGCTGATCAGCGATCTCTTCTACACGCTCCTTTTCGCGGTTTGCATGTCGGTGCAGTTCAAGGGTGAAGCTCAGCCCCAGGCGGCTGGGGAACTGGCGCGGTCGTAGGGGAAACGGAGGTTTCCAGTTCGAGTTTCGCGCGGGGGCGTGTCCTTTCGGGGCCGGTCGAAACGTCATCCCGGAGACGCCAGGCAAAACATCCATTTGTGACGTTTCCTGTCCTTGACAGAATCGTTCCCAGATATTGATTAACGACCTGTAATTTCCATGGCATTACTTATTTCCCCTACCCTGACTATTGGCGCCATGGTCAGGCGCTCGTAACACCCTCGTCCCGGACCCAACTCTCGCCGATCCCCGACTTTTTTTTGCTTATGTGGAAACGAATGATTCTGATGCTGGTGGTGGTTTTCGTGTGCATCGCCGGCATCGCCTTATGGAAGGTCATGAAGGTTCGCGAGGCCATCGCCGCGCATGCCCATTTTGCCATGCCACCCGCCGCCGTGACCACCGTGGTCGTCAAGGGGCAGACCTGGCAACCGGTGCTCAGCGCCGTGGGTTCGCTCAAGGCGGTCAATGGCGTGACCGTGAGCACCGACCTCGCGGGCATCGTCTCGGAGATCAAATTCGAATCCGGCGCCGCGGTGAAAAAGGGTGACCTCCTCATCAAGCTCGATACCCAGCAGGAAGACGCGCAATTGCACGCCGCCGAGGCCAAGCTCGAATTGGCGAAGCTCGACCTCGAACGCAAGCGCGACCTGATCGCGAAGAAGACCATCTCGCCTTCGGATTGGGACTCCGCCCAGAGCGAATTCCACCAGATGGAGGCCTCGGTCGACGAAGCCAAGGCGGTCCTCGCCCGCAAGCGGATCACGGCGCCCTTCGACGGTTACCTCGGCATCCGCCAGGTAAACCTGGGCCAGTATTTGAATCCGGGCGCGGCCATCGTCCCGCTCCAGTCGCTCGACCCCATCTACGTCGAATTCAACCTGCCGCAGCAGAACCTCAGCCAGCTCACGGTGGGCAAGAAGCTGCGCATTCGCGCGGCGGACATCGCCACCGACGCCTTCGAGGCCGAGATCAACGCGGTCGACTCCAAGGTCGACGATTCCACGCGCAACATCATGGTCCAGGGCACGGCGCAAAATCCCGACCACAAGCTGCGCCCCGGCATGTTCGTGAACGTGGAGGTGCTGCTCCCCGAGACCGAGGGCGTCCTCGCCATTCCCGTTTCTTCCATCAATTACGCGCCCTACGGCGATTCGGTGTATGTCGTGAAGCCCGCGGCCGACGGCAAGCCGGGCCAGGAAGTGGAGCAGCAGGTGGTGAAGCTCGGCCCGAAACGCGGGGACCAGGTCTCAGTGCTCTCTGGTCTCAAGGACGGCGACGAGGTCGTGACCTCCGGCGTCTTCAAGCTGCGCCCGCACGCTGCGGTGCAGGTGAACAATGCCGTGATGCCCGATAACAGCCTGACCCCCAAGCCGAAGGACACCTAGGCGCCGCTCACCGATGAAGTTTACCGACCTTTTCATCCGCCGCCCGGTCGTCGCGACCGTGCTCAGCCTGCTCATTCTCGTGGCGGGTTTGCAATCGATCCGCAACCTGAACGTGCGGCAATACCCGCGCAGCGATATCGCCACCGTCACGGTGAAGACCTTTTTCGTCGGCGCCGCCGCGGACCTCGTGCGCGGCTTCGTGACTACGCCGCTGGAAAAGGCCATCGCCAGTGCGGATGGCATCGATTACCTCGAATCGCAGAGCGCGCAGGGGCTGAGCATCATCACCGTTCACCTCAAGCTAAACTACGACACCAACGCCGCGCTCACGCAGATCCAGTCGAAGCTCGCGCAGGTGCGCAACGATCTCCCGCCCGAGGCGCAGGCGCCGACCATCGAACTGCAGATGAGCGACAGCCAGTTCGCCATCATGTACATCAGTTTCGACTCGGAGAACCTCGATCCGAGCCAGATCACCGATTACCTCACCCGCGTGGTGCAGCCGAAGCTGACGGCGATCAGCGGCGTGCAAAAGGCGGACATCCTCGGCGCCCGCCTCTTCGCCATGCGCATCTGGCTGAAGAGCGACCGCATGGCCGCATTGAACGTCTCGCCATCGCAGGTCCAGGCCGCCCTGACGGCCAACAACTACCTCTCCGCCCTCGGCACGACCAAGGGCTCGATGACCCTCATCGACCTCATCGCCAATACTGATCTGCACACGCCGGCGGAATTCGCCCAGCTCGTCGTCCGCCAGCAGAACAACACCATCGTCCGCCTGAGCGACATCGCCGACGTGGAACTCGGCGCCGAAGATTACGACATGGATGTGCGTTTCAACGGGCAGAAGGCCACCTTCATGGGCATCTGGGTCATGCCCACTGCAAACTCTCTCGACGTGATCAACGCCGTGCGCGCGGCCTTGCCGGACATCCAGAAGCAATTGCCCGCCGGCATGAAGATGGACGTGCCCTACGACGGCACGCGCTACATCCGCGACGCCTTGAAAGAGGTCGTCCACACGCTCTCCGAGACACTGCTCATCGTGGTGGTCGTCATCTTCCTCTTCCTCGGTTCGGTGCGGGCGGTGATCATTCCGGTCGTCGCCATTCCGATTTCGCTCATCGGCGCGGCGTTCATCATGCTCGCCTTCGGCTTCACGCTGAACCTGCTCACGCTGCTCGCCATCGTGCTCTCGGTGGGCCTGGTGGTCGATGACGCCATCGTCGTCGTGGAAAACGTGGAGCGCCATCTGCACCTCGGCGAACCGCCGTTCATGGCCGCACTGAAAGCGGCCCGCGAACTGATCGGCCCGATCATCGCCATGACGATCACGCTGGCCGCGGTCTATGCGCCCATCGGCATCCAGGGCGGCCTCACCGGCACGCTCTTCCGCGAGTTCGCCTTTACCCTCGCCGGCGCGGTCATCGTCTCCGGCGTCGTGGCGCTCACGCTTTCGCCGATGATGTCCTCGCGGCTTTTGCGGGCGGGCGATTCGCACAAGGGATTCGCAGGCTGGATCAACCGCCGCTTCGATGGCATTCGCGAGCGCTACTTGCGCCTGCTCACCAACTCGCTCCGCTGGCGGCCGGTCACGCTCACCCTTGCATCGATCGTCATCCTGCTCGGCATTCCTTTTTACCTTTTCACCATGAAGGAACTCGCGCCCAAGGAAGATCAGGGCGTGATCCTCGGCATCGTCAACGCCGCGCCCAACTCCACCATCGAGCAGACCTCCCGTTACACCGAGGCGGTGGACGCGGTCTTCAAATCGATCCCGGAAAACCTGCACACCTTCCAGCTCACGCAGCCGTTCACCGGTTTCGGCGGCATGGGCTTGAAACCGTGGAGTGAACGCCATCGCACCGCCGAGCAAATCGTCCAGGAAGTCTTCGCCAAGACCTCGAAGATCGCCGGCATCCAGGTCATCGCCACCACGCCCGAGCCGCTCCCCGGCGGCAGCAATTTCCCCGTCGAGTTCATCATCAACTCGACCGCCGAACCACGCGAG
>NZ_JBDUCX010000140.1:0-17134 GCF_040003245.1 Chthoniobacter sp. | reverse complement strand
CATCGCGCGGCGCTGCCGACGCGAGAATTTCAAAGCGTGAAATATCCGGGCTAGTGGAATACCTTTATCGCGGGCGTAGTCCCAAACCTCGGCGAAAATGCGTTCGCACAGTTCCATCGATCTCGCCAGCGGATCCGGGGCGAACTGCAGTTCATTTTCCAACCATCGCGGAAAAGCAATGCCAAGCCACTTCATGAAAGAAAGCGTTTTTAAAGAGCCGCAAGGCGAGAACGTAAGAATGATCGGCAGAGCCACGCCGTTCTTCCTTTGAACCGCAATAGCGTAGTCGGAAAGCAGAGACTTGGTGGCGGCCACATCGTAAACGGCCTGTGTGACGAAGAAGCGACAGCCCCGCTCTGACTTGGCAAGGATTCGCTCGTGTTCATCGGCCTTGTGAGCGTGTCGCTCGGCGATCGCGATGCCACCAAGGATCAGGTTCGGAGCATACTGCCGCGCCAGCGCGTACGCGTCGGCCAAAGGAAGTCCGATGTGCGAGTGGCGGTTGGGTGCACCGACGAGGACCGATATTCGCGGCTCGGCATTCACACTTTGAAGCCAACGCACAAACCCATCATGAGTGTCGCGGTTCACGCTTCGGTAAACGATTTTCGGAACCGCGAGACGCCCAAGATGTTCATGAGCGTAAATCTCTGGATTCAGGGTGGGCAAAAACGGAAACGGTCGCGGCGTTGAAACTCTTTCCGCTTCGTCCTGTATATCATAAACGATCAAACCATCGACCGGCAGTGATCCAAGCCGCGCCAACTGCTGGTCTACGATTCTTTCCAATTGGTCCGATGGCGTTTCCTGTTTCGGTGGAGCAAAGCCATAGAGGCATATTCCCGGAATCCGAGAGGACAATTTTTCGGGAAGGGAAGGATTCATCCGATGGACAGCAACTGCATCATATCACCGGCACTTTGCCGTGCGCAAAGTGAACGAATCAAACCAACACTTTGATGCTCGTGTCCCTCCTGTCCTCCCTTAAAAGTGCATAACAGGCGCTAGGCCGACGACCTTTCCTTCCCCAAAAACATGAAACTGCACAAACCCCTGCTCTGGATTCACCTCGTCACCGGCCTCGCCGCCGCGATTGTCCTGCTGCTTCTCGGCGCGACAGGCGCGCTGCTGGTGTTTGAGAATGAAATCGATCACACGCTCAACGCGGCGCTCTTTCGCGTCCATCCGCTGCGGTGGGAGCCTCTCCCGCTGGATGAGTTGGTGCAAAAGGTGGAGAACGCGCGCCCAGGATCTCGAGTCGGCTCGCTGAATCTGCCAGCGGAAAATGATATCGCCTACGTCCTGACGCTGAAACAGCCGCCGGGGAAACCGCTCGGCGTGACCGTCAATCCCTACACCGGCGAGGTGATCGGCACGCTCGACAGTGCCAATCCGTTCATGCGGAAGGTGCATCAATTTCACAAGAATCTGCTGCTCGGCCCGCCCGGCAGCCAGGTCATGGCGTGGGGCGCGATCCTGCTCGTGGTGCTGGCCCTGACGGGCCTCGTGCTTTGGTGGCCGCGCAAATTGTGGAGCCTCGGCGGCGCGAAAGCCACTGGCCGCCGGAGCTTCGACTGGCACAACTTCTTCGGATTCTACTCTTCGATCTTCATGCTGATCTTTGGTGTGACGGGCATCGTCATTCATTGGGACGCTGAAGCCATGCACCTCGCCGGCCGGCTCTCGGGCCAGCCCACCACATTGCCCGTGCCCAAGGTTTCGCCCGCGGCGCCCGGCGCGAAACCGCTGACGGCCGGTGCGGCCTTCACCGCCGCGACGAACGCCGTCCCCGGGGCCACGATCACGAGCATCCAGGGCCTCGGCTCGATGAATGCCCCGCTGCGCATCACCATGCGTTTCCCCGAGGACCGCACCCCGGCTGGCCGCACGAACGTCTATCTGCACCCGACGACCGGCGCAGTCCTCCTCGCGCAATCCTCGCGCAATGCCCCGGCCCCATACCGCATCGTGAAGCTCTGGAACCGGCAGTTGCACACCGGCGACACGTTCGGCTGGCCCTCGCGTATCATCGCCGCGCTGGCCAGTGCTTCCCTGCCCCTGCTCACGATTACCGGCCCGTTGATTTGGTGGAGCCGCCTCAGGCGAAGACGCAGCGTCGTCACGTAAGCGTAGGCCCGCTTTCCTTCGAACATTCCACCTCAATCCTTTAGGGACGAGTGCAACCCGTGCGCACGGATTAGCGCAGAACGCGGAGTTCAACCGCCCCTCCGGGGCGGATGGCTTCGTGACATTTTTCCGGTGGCTGACGCCACCGGCTACATTCTTTCGGCCCTTCGGGCCTTGGCCCTAAATCAGCTCGGCAATCTGCACCGCATTGAGCGCGGCGCCCTTGAGGAGTTGATCGCCGGCGACCCAGAAAGCGAGGCCATTGTCCAGGGCGCAGTCGAGGCGCAGGCGGCCCACCTGGCAGTCGTCCTTCTCGGCGACGTAGAGCGGCAGCGGATATTCGGCCTTGGAAGGATCATCGAATACTTCGAGGCCCGGGGCGCGGCCCAGCACTTCGCGGGCGTCCTTGAGCGACACGGGGCGTTCGAATTCGGCGTTCACCGCCACGCTGTGCGCGCGATAGACCGGCACGCGCACGCACGTCACCGAGGCCTTGAAAGTGGGGTGATGCATGATGCGCCGGCCTTCGTTTTGCATCTTCATCTCTTCCTTGGTGTAACCGGTTTCGAGGAAGGAATCGACGTGCGGCAGCACGTTGAAAGCGATTTGGTGCGGATACACACTCTTCTCGATAGGCTGGCCGTGGACGACGGCGTGGACCTGCGAGCGCAGTTCTTCGATGGCCTGCGCGCCGGTGCCACTCACTGCCTGGTAGCTGGCGGCAAAGATGCGCTTCACACGAAATTCCTGGTGCAGCGGAAACAGCGCCATGAGCGTGATCGCCGTGGTGCAATTCGGGTTGGCGATAATGCCGCGGTTCTTCTTGATGTCCGCGCCATTGATCTCCGGCACCACCAGCGGCACATCGGGATCCATGCGGTAGGCGCTGGAATTATCGACCACGACGGCGCCGGCCTGCACGGCAAATGGCGCGAACTTCTTGGAGATATCCGAGCCCGCGCTGAAGAGCGCGATGTCGACGCCGGTAAAAGAATCTTCCTTCAATTCCGTGATCGCCACTTCGCTGCCGCGGAAGGGCAGCGTCTTGCCCACCGAGCGCGCGGAGGCGAGCAGCGTGAGCTTGCCCACGGGAAAATTGCGTTTCTCGAGGGTCTTGATCATTTCCACTCCTACGGCTCCGGTGGCACCGACGATCGCGACATGTATGTTCTTGCTCATAAAAAGGGCCGCGCACTGTAGCGGCTCGCCCGCGCAATGCAACTGCGGCGGTGGAATGGAAGTCGCGAAAGGAGAGTTTACTCTGGACCCTATTTGACCACGCCGGAGACGACCGAATGATCGAAGAGCAAAGGCGCGGCAAACGTGGCCATGCCGCCATCCTTGTGGCCGATGCCGGGCGCGAGCGCGAGTTGCCAGCCGAAGGGCACGCCGAGAGTCTCAGCCCGGTGCTTCCCCGCATCGAAGAAAGTGTGCCCGCGCGTGAGGCGGTTCGGTCCTTGCGCGAGCGCCTCGGGCGTCTTGCGCAGATTCTCCGCCTCGGGATCGGTATCCGCGGTGCCGAGCAAGACGATCAGCGGACGCTGCAACGCGGTTTTCAGCGCGGCACTCTCCACGGCAGAACCGTGCAGGCCGTAGGGGAAATTCACCGCGGGATCGGGGAGCGTCCACCAGCCGGCATTGGCGGCCACCGCCTTCGCGACGCGGGCCTCGGGCACGAAATAGAGATAACGATGGACGAACTGCGCTCCCGCCGAGTGGCCGTACAGAAAATAGCGCTCGCTGCGATTGCCGGTGGCAGCCTTGAACGCATCGAAGATGGGTTCGATGAAGCTGAATGCCCATTGCGCGCGGGGCAGCGCGTGTCCCTTTGCATCCACGGTGCCGCCCTGGGCGTAGGCGGCGCTGCCAGGAAAAGCGGCGACCGAAAACTCCGGCACGACAACCATGAAATGCAGCTTCTGTGCATAGGGCACCCAATCGTCGCGATAGCGGCTGGCGTCGCGACCGACGCCGTGCATGACGATCAAAACTGGAGTGTCGGCGCGGGCCTCCGCGGGCACATAGTACCAGACCGGCACAGTCTTGTCCGCGTGCGAAAAGTCGAAACGGCCGGCGCCGGGGCTGAGGGATTTACCTTTGTCGACGGGAACTGCCTCTGCACCGAGCGACAGTGCGCATCGGAGGGAGAAGAGACCGATGGCGACGCAGCAGAGCAGACGGTTCATGGGAGAGTTGAAGGGGGATTCGCCGCCATCCCACAGCCGGTGGTAAAAAGTGTCAAGGACGCCGCCGCTGCTCCCTCCTTGGCGAAAATCGGTGTGCCGTGTAGGCTCCACGCGATCATGCAAATCCGCGTTCACGTCCCATCCCAAACACTCGACCTGCTCGATGAAGGCGGGGAGATCGTCCGCTGCTACGCGATCTCGACCTCTCGCTACGGCATCGGCACCGAACCGGGCAGTTTCAAGACGCCGGCTGGGCGCTTCCGCATCGCGGAAAAAATCGGCGACGGCGCGCCGGTCGGGGAAATTTTCGTGAGTCGCGTGCCGACGGGAAAAGTCGGCGCGGAAGGCGACGATCACGATCATGTGCAGACACGTATCCTGTGGCTCGATGGTCTGGATGCGGACAATACGAATACCCACGACCGCTATGTCTACATCCACGGGACGAATGCCGAATCGCAACTCGGCACCCCGGCCAGTTTCGGTTGCGTGCGCATGAACAACATCGATGTGATCGACCTTTACGACCGCGTAGCGCCCGGCACGGCAGTCGAGATACAGCCATAGACCGCCCGACCCACGTAGTGTAGGCGCGTCGAAAAAAAAGTTGTTTTGTCCCAACAAACGACGAACATCGCCGCCCTAATGCCCACTGGCAAAGAAAGGAGGGGAAACTACTTATCATGAAATACATCGCAATCATCGCGCTCGCCGCTATGGCCTTGAGCCTTGGCGCCTGCGCCAGCAAGTCTTCGACGTCGACCACATCGTCGACCGCTTCGACCGGTTACAAGAAGTAAGGACCGATCCGAGGGGACTTCCTTTTAAAGCAAAGCCAGGCTGGCTCCGTGCCAGCCTGGCTTTTTGTGTGTGTCCGCGTGGGATGGCGCCTTACTCCCTCTGTATTTACCCTGTTGGCCGGGTGCGCGATTTCATCATCATTATAGCTAAGAAATGGCGACGATTCGGCTTTTTTAGATGAAGACGTAAGATTGCGTAGGCCGCTTTCCCCTGTAGTGTGCCGCCCCGCTGATCCCGCCCTCCTCCCTTTCATGCAAAAAATCCTCCTGATTCTCGCCGCGGTCGCCGTCATTGGCGGCGGCGTGTACGCCGGCAAAGGCAAACTGTTCACGAACAAAAGCGACCAGGACACGCCCGATAAATTCATCGCCCGCGCGGAGAAGCGCGACATCGACCTCAGTGTTGAGGTCAGCGGCGATGTGATGCCGGCCACCCAACTCGACGTGAAAGCCGAGGTCGGCGGAAAAGTGAAGAAGATGCACGTCCTGCCAGGCCAGACGGTGAAGAAGGGCGACCTTCTGGCGGAGATCGACGACAGCGTTTTACTGACCGACAAGGACGGCGCGCTCACCGAAATCGAAGGGGCCAAACTCGCCATGGAGAAAGCAAAAAGGAACTACGAGCGCTCCCGCGATCTTTTTGAGCAGAAGCTGGTCAGCCGCGAGCTATTCGACAATACGAGTTCGGAATTTGAGATCGCGGAGAACGGCCTCGTCAAAGCCCAGAAAAAGCTGCAGCAGGTCGAGGATCAATTGCATTTCGCCAAAGTCGTGGCGCCGAGCAATGGGACCATACTGACCGTGCCTGTCGTCGAGGGGCAGGTCATCATCGCCGCCGCCAGCGTCAATAGTGGCACGACTTTGATGACGATCGCGGATCTCCGAAAACTGCTCGTCCAGACGCACATCAATCAGGTGGACGTCGCACGGATCGAGTTGAGCCAGCCGGTAAAACTCCGCGCCGAGTCGCTCAAGGATCTGGAGATGGAAGCGACCATTTCCTTCATCGCTCCCGTGGCCACCGTCACGAACAATGTAAAAGGCTTCGACGTGCAGGCGCTGATCGACAAGCCCAGCTCCCGGCTGCGGCCCGGGATGACGGTCAACATGACTATACCCATAGCCCGCGCGGACGATGCGCTCAGCGTGCCGATCTCCGCCGTCTTCAAGGGCGAGGGAAACAAGAAAATCGTCTACGTGCGCAAGGGCGAGACGACCGAAAAACGCGAGGTGAAAGTGGGCGTCACCAATATCGAGCACGCCCAGATCCTCCAGGGGGTAAGCGAAGGCGAGGAAATCCTGCTCGTGGAGCCCGACAAGGCCCAAAAGCGCTCGTGATCCCCGTGGTCATTGCGGAACCGGAACTGCCCGGCATCGTCCCCCCATGCCGTTGATCGAACTCACCGACGTCGTTAAACGCTACAAGATCGGCGAGCAGGAAATTCTCGCCCTCGATGGGATCAATCTCGTCATCGAGCAGGGTGAATACGCCGCCATCATCGGCCCCAGCGGCAGCGGCAAATCCACGCTCATGCATCTGCTCGGTTGCCTCGATACGCCGACTGCGGGCAAAATGCTGATCGACGGGGTGGACGTGAGCCGGGCCAGCGGCAACAAGCTCAGTGAAATGCGGAACCAGAAAATCGGTTTCGTCTTCCAAAGTTTCAACCTCCTGCCCAAGATGACCGTGCTGCAAAACGTGGAGCTGCCGATGATTTACGCCGGCGTGTCCTCCCGCGAGCGCCGCGAACGTGCGCTGGTGGCCATCGAGCGGGTGCAACTCCAGGACCGGGTGAAAAATACGCCGCTCCAACTCAGCGGCGGCCAGATGCAACGCGTGGCCATCGCCCGCGCGCTGGTCAACAACCCCCGCATCGTCTTCGCCGATGAGCCGACGGGCAACCTCGATTCGAAAACCGGCGCCAATATCCTCCATCTCTTCCGCGAGCTCAGCACGGGAGGTTGCACCATCGTCCTCGTCACCCACGATGCCAAAATTGCCGCGCAGACGCCGCGCCGCATCGAGATCCGCGACGGCAAGATTGTTGATGCCGAGGCCATGGATCCCGTCCTGAGCGGGGCGGTCCCCCTTCCCCAGTCCGCATGAATCTTTGGCTCGGGTTGCTCGTCGGCTTCAAGGAAATCTGGGCCCACAAATTCCGCAGCTTCCTCACGATGCTCGGCGTCATTCTCGGCGTCGCTTCGCTGCTCTCGATGTTTTCGCTCACCGCGGGCATCGCCAAGGGCATGCGCGAATACATGCAACAGGTCGGCGGCCTCGAGCAGGTGAGCGTCATCCCACAGGAGCCGCCGGAGGAACAGCAGCTCTTCGCGGATACGTCCCCGGGGCGCACGATCAGGGATGCCGAGAGCATCGTCCGGTCCGCACCGCTCGTCTCGACCGTCACGCCGGTTTCCATTCTCAGCAGCGCGGCCATTCACCGCGGCGCCACCACCATCCGCGGGGAAGTGGACGGTTGCTGGCCCAGCTTCGTGGAGATCAACAAGCACAGTGTCGCGCGGGGCCGCAACCTCTGCGACCTGGATCTGGAGGAGGCGAAACGCGTGTGCGTAGTCGGGAAAGTCATCGTCGACCGGCTTTGGCCGGAAGTCCCTAATTACAATCCCATCGGCGAAACCATTCTCCTCAACAACCGGCCCTTCACCATCGTCGGCGTCTTTGAGTACTACGAACGGGATCGGGACAAGCGCCGCCGCGAGCTGGGTCTGGACAAGGTCAAAGCCACACCCGCTCCACGCAAGAGGGGCAGCCGTTCCACTCGTACCGCTTTTTCGACCTCCAACATCCCTTTTCTCGCCAAGAACTCCACGATCATCGTCCCGATCACTACGATGATGTTTGAATTCAAAAGTGCCTCCATGGTGGGCGGGGTCGACCAGGGGCCCATGCTAAAGCTCGACGCCCTCACCTTTCAGGTGGCTGATCTCAACCGGTTCCAGGAAGCGCTCCAGCAGGTCAGCCGCGTTTTGCACGAAGCCCATCGCACGGTGGACGACTTTGCCTACTCCACGCACGAGGAGATGTTCGACTCCATCGAACAAAACATTCATGAGACCCGCATGAGCGGCGGGCTCATCGCCGGCATCTCGTTGCTCGTGGGCGGCATTGGCATCATGAACATCATGCTCGCCAGCATCACCGAGCGCATTCGCGAGATCGGTGTGCGGCGCGCGGTCGGCGCCAAGGCCCGCGACATCTTCGTCCAGATCGTCGTGGAAAGCGCGGTCATCGGTTTCATTGGCGGCCTGCTCGGCCTCATCGCCAGCGCCGGCATGATGCAACTGCTCATCGCCATCTCCCCGGGCAAAAATGCGCCGGTGGTGGAGTTGGAGAATGTGCTCATCAGCTTCGGCTTTGCCGTGGTGATCGGGGTGCTCAGCGGTCTCTATCCGGCGTGGAAGGCCAGCCGACTCGACCCGATCGAGGCCCTGCGCTACGGTTAGCGCGTGCCTGCCGTTTCCGAAATCCAACGCCGTTCCCTGCACGATCTCCCTTTTACCGCGCTCGCGCGTGAGATGGACGGCCTCTCCCCCGTGCACACCAAGGCGCTCTGGCGCGCGCTGTATCACGAGACGGCCACCGACCTCACACAGCGCGCCGAATTCCTGCCCCCGCTCCGCCGCTGGCTGGATGGCGCCGCCAGTCATCTCTCCATCGACCATCCGGAACTGGCCGCCGACACCGCGAGCAGCGACGGCCTCACGCGCAAATTCCTCCTGCGCCTCGTCGACGCCCAGACCATCGAAACCGTGCTCATGCGTTTTGATGGGCGCTTCACGGCATGCGTCAGCACGCAGGCAGGTTGCGCGATGGGCTGCGTCTTCTGTGCGACCGGCCAAATGGGTTTCACCCGGCACCTGCGCCCCGGCGAAATCGTCGCCCAGGTCCTCCACGCGCAGCGCACGCTCCGCGCCCGCGACGAACCCGGCCTGCGCAATCTCGTCCTCATGGGCATGGGCGAGCCCCTGCACAATTACGACGCCGTGATGACGGCGCTGGAGATCATCTCCGACACCCGTGGAATCAACATCGGCCCGAGCCGCATCACCATCAGCACCGTCGGCGTCGTCCCCGGCATCCTGCGCCTTGCCGAGGAGCAGCGCCCCTATCATCTGGCCGTCAGCCTGCACGGCGCCACGGAGGAAGATCGCTCGGCACTCGTGCCCGCCAGTCGCCGCTGGCCGCTCGCGGAACTCATCGCCGCCTGTCGCACCTATGGCGCGAAAACGGGACGCCGCATCTTTTTCGAGTGGACGCTCATTGCCGGCCAAAACGATTCCCCCGCGCAGGCCGCAAAGCTCGGCGCTTTGCTCACCGGCCTCGACGCCCATGTAAATCTCATCCCGCTAAATCCAACCAACGGCTTCGCCGGCACCGCCAGCGCCACCGCCGCCGCCACGGAATTCCAGCGAACGCTCCGAGCCGCTGGTCTCCCCTCGACCGTGCGCCAGCGCCGCGGCATCGACGTCGCTGCCGGCTGCGGCCAGCTCCGTGTGGAGAAAAGTCGACTGTAACCGCCGAGACGCGGAGGCGCGGAGGAAGAAAAGGCCCCTTTGGGTTCTTCTACTCTCCGCGCCTTTGCGCCTCCGCGGTTCAAATTCCTACAGCCCCACCGGATGCCGCACTACACACCCGCTGGCCGGCCGGTCCTGGATCGTCCACTGCGGTCCTTCGCTCCCATCCGTCCACCCGGTATCGAAACGCACCCCGGCCACAGCCAGGAAGACGTGTCCATTCTTCGCATACACATTGATCCACTCCCCTTCCCCAGCTTGGCCGTAATCCCGAAACTCCTTCGAAATCATGCAGCCTTGGACAAGCCCCGCCTCGCGCAGGACAAAAGACGCCGACCCCGAACAATCGTAACCGGTATCGACCGAACAGCCATGGCCGCCACCCCAGCGATACGGTAGACCAGCGATCCGATTGCCCGCCGCGATCGCCCTCTCCACCTGCGGCGGCGCACCCGGGGGCGCAAACGCATAACCGCCCCGCAAGATCGCCGTTTTCCCCGGCACATAATGGTACGCGTAGTAGGCCGAATCGCAACCGGTAAAGGCCACGAGCAGCACAGCGAAAAGGAAGACGGGAAGTAGTCTACGAAGCACGGTTCAACGGAGGTTGCTTCGAGAAATGCAAGAATCGCACCAACCTGTACGGTAACGGTCTACTTTTCCACCGAGACGGGAGTCGACTTCACAGATCCTACTTCGCGATCTCGAAATGAAGCGCCACCGGCTGGATCGCCGTCTGGATTTCCGCTTCCGCGTCGTCGATGGCCTTTTGCGCCGCCGCAAGCTTGTCCGCGTCCTTCGCCTTGCTCTGCGCCCGCCATTCCGTATTCAGCGGCCCTTGCAGCTTGGTGAGCAGCGCGGTGATGCCGGTGGCCCGTTCGCCGATCACGCTGTCAAAGGCGGTCGTGAGGTTCCATCCCGCGGCGAGGTCCTTCGCGCTCACCGTGCCCGCCGGTTTGCCATTGATCGTCACATGGTAATCGCCATCGGCGAGCCCCGGCACTTTGAGCACATCCTGCGACAGCTTGAGCATCTGCGGGAGGATCTGCAGCGTCGACTTCGCGGCCGGGATGATCGGCCACGGTCCGCTCTCGTCGAGCCGCGTGAAGCTCAGCTTGCCATCTTTCGACTTCACATCGGTGATCTTGCAATGCTTCGCCTCGACGACTTTTCCGTCCGATTTGATCGTGGCGCTGCTCACGTCGCCATCCACCTTCAACCCCTCGAGAATCACCGCCGCCATATTGAACTGGCCGACCTCGCCGGGATGCACGGGATTGCCGCCAAGCGGAATGAGCGAGGGCGCGATCGGCGCCTGCACGGGCTTGGGCGGCGCGGGCTTGGCGCCACCGGCCACGGCGGGCGTGGCGGGGGCGGGCGTCGCTGCCGGAACCGGCGTGGCCTTTGGCGGCCAGGTGCCATTCTTGCGCGCCAGTTCCTCGCCCTTGCGGCGGTTCTGCCCCCACACATCGAGCAGTGCATGGTACTGATCGACGAAGACCACATTCTCCTCCGCCGCGAGTTTCTTCAGCGCCACGGTGAAGGGGTGCAGCTTCTGGCAGCGCTCGCCCTTCCAGTCATTCAGGATGCTGCCATCATCCACCGGGCTCGATGAAATCAGCACCGGCTGCGCGGGAATCGCGCGGATCTTCGCGATGAGTTCCTTCATTCCCTTGATATAAACGTCCTCCGTCCCATTCACGTCATTCATCCCGAGTTCGATGCTCACGATAGTCGGCTTCCACGCCGCCACATCGTAATCAAACCGCGCGAGAATGCTGCCCACGCGATTTCCGCCGATACCCGAGTTGCGGAAGTGCAGATGCCACTGCGGATGCTTCGTGCGATAGAACGCCTCGATGTAGTTCGTGTGCAACCGTTGCGCGGTGATGCTGTCGCCCGCCATCACCCACACGTCGCCGTCCTTGAGTTGGAGTGTCGGCTCGGCCGCGCGGAGATTCGCGAAGCTCAGCGCGACCACCGCGGCACACGCTACGAACCGGGTAAAGACAGAGGAGGAGGAAACAGGGGGGGTATTCATGGCAAAAATAAGGGGGCGCCAGACTGCCGATTCGCGGCCCGCGGCGCAAGCGGAGTGATTGTCTTTTCCCTTGGCGGAATCCCGCCGAGTGCCTAGCTCTGCGCCATGCCGATAATGGTCCCCGACCGCGACGATTGGTTTCCGAAGAGCGCGACGCTTCCTTGTCCCGACTGGCCGGCGATTGGCACGTGGATGTGCGACAACGTAACGCCGGAGTACGCCGACGAAGCCGCCGGACAAATCACCCGCTATTGGCTCGTTCGCCTGGTCGCAGCCCTGGGAGACACGCATACTCTGGCCGCGTCGGAACACTTCCTACTTGTCGCCGTCGGCGATGAAAAGCGGCGGACACAGACTCTCGATTTCCTGGAGAAATCCCGCGCCTTTGTCTTGGCAGGACTCGGCGACGTCGCCCCAGAATACGGCCTGCGGCCACAAGTCTTCCTCCGCCTCGGATCGGTCGACGCCTGCGACGAGTTCCTCGCCAGTTTCGATTCCGACGGAGCATATACCGAGGCAGCCAGTACTTTTTTCCCCAACGGTTCCGCACCGTTGCCCTACTGCGAATGCACGAAGTTTTCCGAAGAGTCCGGCTTGTTGGCGGGTCACATCGCGAGCCATCTTCTCCGCTGTTTACCTCTCCCGCGCTGGCTCCAGCACGGTGCGGCACTCGTCTTTAAAGTCGCTCTCGTCGGTGGTCATTTTGGCGTCCTTTACGAGGACCTCGTTCGCGAGCATGAGCGCTGTTGGACTACGGAAACCATTCAGGATTTTTGGTCGGGAAAAGCGTTGGAGGATGAGAGATGGCAGAGCCTCTCCTGCAGTCTTGCCGAGATTTTGATCGACGTAATCCAGCGCGAAGTGCGGCCCGATCCAGACACCTTCCGGCAGTTCGTGGCCGCGGCCACTTTTCAGGATGGAGGCGAGGCTGCCGCGCACGAACACCTCGGCGTCGGCCTGGGCGAAATCGCCTCCGTCTTTCTCGGCGATGGTGATTGGACGCCGCAACCCTCGAAATGGGACAAGTGCGAAGAGCCGGCATAACCGTACCGGCATGCCCGTCACCCCTTCCACTTTCCGAGCGCCACCCTTCCTCCGCAACGGCCACCTGCAGACCATCCTGCCCGTCCTTCTGCCGCGCCACGTCCGCACATTCTTTACCCGCGAGCGGCTGGAACTGAGCGACGGCGACTTCCTCGATCTCGACTGGCTCCGCCGCGGCGCATCTCGACTCGCGATTCTCACGCACGGCCTCGAAGGCAGTTCCACGCAGACCTACATCCGCGGCATGGCCGCCACCCTCGCCCGCGCCGGTTGGGACGTGCTCGCCTACAATTTCCGCGGCTGCAGCGGTGAACCCAATCGTCTCCCCCGCGCCTACCACAGCGGCGAAACGGGTGATCTCCGCTCGGTCATCGCGCGCGCCACCGCGGACTACTCCACGCTCGCCCTCGTCGGCTTCAGCCTTGGCGGCAATGTGATCCTGAAGTACCTCGGTGAATCTCCGTCCGACCGCGCAATCCGCACCGCCGTTGCCATCTGCGCCCCCATCGATCTCGCCGCCTGCGCGCGAAAGCTCGACCAGCGCTGGACCAATCGCATCTACCTGCGTCGCTTCATCGTTTCGCTCGTGCAAAAGATCGAGGCCAAGGGCGAACTATTCCCTGGCATTGTCGATGCGACCGCCGCGCGTCGCATGCGCACCTTCCAGGAATTCGACGACCGTTACACCGGCCCGCTCCACGGCTTTCGTGACGCCGACGACTATTGGACACAATCGAGCGCCCGCCAGTTCCTGCCCAACATCACTGTCCCCACTCTTCTGCTTCAGCCACGGAACGACCCCTTCCTCGCCCCCGAGGCCTACCCGTGGTCCGAAGCCGAAACTAATCCCCAGCTCTTTCTCGAAACCCCGGACTCTGGAGGTCACGTCGGCTTTCTCGACCTCCGCCACGGTCTCCAGCCGTGGTCCGAGCGACGCACTGCGGAATTTCTAAACAGCCACGTGGCAACGTAACCAACGGGACTCTCATTCCGTGTCCGCCGAGAGCGCTGCAAATTGGAGCAAGGTAGCATCCGCGAGGTATTGCAGCCGCCGCGCCTCGGTTTCCTTTGGCGGCGAAAATTGCAGATAGAGCGCCAGCCCTGCGTCCAACGCCTTTCGCGCTTCCTGTTGCTCCCCCTTCCAATAATCGACGTTCTGCGGCAGGGCGTGCGCGATCCGCTTCTCAAAGAGCGCACGCAAGTCGCGGTCGACCTTTTCGTAAACCGCCTGGTACTTTTCCGACACAATCAGCGGGTCGATGGGCTCGGCGCAGGGAATCTCGGTTTCCTTGTCGCTGTCCACCCGCCGCTTGTTCAATGCGCGCAGATACGGCGTGAGTTCGAAGGCTTTGCTGCGCGTATTGAAATAGACGTAAAAGAGCTTTGGGATTCCTTCCTGCGCGTCCCCCGTCGCGCTCACCGCGAGGAGCAGGCGGGCCGAGTCAGGACTCCAGTCGCGATAGCGGGCCTCGAGATGATCTTCCAGGACATCGGCGCCCCGTCGCTCGTCGAAGCTCGCCTTCTTGAATTTCCCGTTTTTGATCAAGTAGGCCTCCAGGGCGGGGGCAAACCAACGCCCGCCTTTGAATTCGGCAAACCGCGCGCCCTTTTCATGGAGGTAAAGCTGGCGGTTCTGCACCGCATGATGCCGCCAGCTCTCCGTGCGATAAATCCACTTCTCGTCCGGCGATATGCCATACGCAATCTGGCACTCGGCCGGGTCTTCCACCGTCGCATACGGTAGCGCCACATGTTCCGCGCCGTCCTTGGTGGAGACGAGCACTTGGTTCTTGTCCCCGCCCTCCGTCTCCAGGCGATACGTCCCCTGCGGCGTCTTCAGAACTTCAAAATAATCCTCGGCGCGGGTCGATGTGGCTGCCGCCACGACCGCCAGCACGACACCGCAGGCAAAATGCATCTCGGTTTTCACGGAACGAATTACCAACGGATGTTCCCCGTCTGTCAATCTTCGCTCCACCGTATCGCTTCCTCATTTGCCCGCCCTCCCCGTTTCTGCTTCTCTCGCCCTCGCATGAAATTTCTCCCCAGCTTTCTTGTTCTCGCCCTTTCGCTGTTTTCCGCCGTCCCCGCTCCGGCCGAAACCACCCCAGCGGCCTCAGACGTTACGCGCACCGAAGATGTTGTCTACGGCCGCAAGTACGGCTTCGCGCTCACCCTCGATGTCCTCCAGCCCGCCAAGCCGAACGGCTACGGTATCGTCTACATGGTGAGCGGCGGCTGGAAGTCGAACCATGACTCGATCAGTGCCAGGGCCTACGCGCCCTACCTCGACCGCGGTTACACCGTCTTCGCTGTCTGCCACGCCTGCAATCCGCGGTTCACCATCCCGGAAATCACCGAGGACGTGAATCGGGCGGTGCGTTACATCCGCCACAACGCGGCCAAGTGGAACGTGAAGCCCGATCAACTCGGCGTCACCGGCGGCAGCGCCGGCGGGCACCTCTCGCTCACGCTCGGCACCGGCGGCGGTCCGGGCAAGGCCGACGCGAAAGATCCCGTCGATCGCGAGAGCAGCGCCGTGCAATGCGTCGCCTGCTTCTATCCACCCACCGATTTCCTGAACTATGGCGCGCCCGGCGAGGACTGCGTCGGCGCGGGCGTCCTGCAGGATCTGCGCGCCGCCTTCTTCGCCCCCGGCGCTCTCGATACGCCGGAAATCCACCAGACGCTCGGCCACGAGATCTCGCCCATCTATCACATCACGGCGAAGATGCCGCCCACGCTCATCATCCACGGCGATGCCGACAAGCGCGTGCCGCTCCAGCAGTCGCAGACCTTCGTGCAAAAAGCCACCGAAGCCGGCGCCACCGCCAAGGTCATCGTCAAGCCCGGCGCCGCCCACGGCTGGCCCAATCAGGGTCCGGACATGGCCGTACTCGCCGATTGGTTCGACGAATATCTGCGCGGCATCAAAAAGTAAGCAGCCGGGGGAGCAGCCGATCCGGCTGCACGATTCGCTGGCATAAAGCGGCATTCGCGGCTAACGAAGCACCCGCACTTTTTATAGCCTTTCCGCTTTCCGCCTTCATCCTTCCGCCTTTTCTTCATGCTCACCATCCGCGAACTCAAGAAATCACTCGGTGGCCGCGTCCTTTTCGAAGACGCCGCCATGCAGGTGAATTACGGCGAGCGCGTCGCCCTTGTCGGGCCCAATGGCGCCGGCAAATCGACCCTCTTCAATATCGTCCTCAAGCGCGAGGAAGCCGACGCCGGCAGCGTCGAGCGCGACGAGTGGACGATGATCGGCTACCTCCCGCAGGAGGCCGAGGCCCATGGCGACTACACCGCGCTCGATGTCGCCACTGGCCGCGCCGGGGAAGTCCCTGCGCTGGAGAAACGCCTGCACGAACTGGAGCAGGCCGGCGACGTTTCCAGCCCCGAGTATCTCGAGGCCCACGCCAAGCACGAGGCGCTCACCGATCCGCAGGTCGACGCCAAGGCCAAGCGCATGCTCGCCGGCCTCGGCTACCGCGACGAACATTTCGCCAAGGCCGCCAAGGAACTCAGTGGCGGCTGGGTCATGCGCGCCCACCTCGCCCGTCTGCTCGTCATGGAGCCCGATCTCCTCATGCTCGACGAGCCGACGAACCACCTCGACCTCATCTCGCTCCTCTGGCTGCAAAACTATCTCAAGAACTACTCCGGCGCCGTGCTGCTCATCTCGCACGATCGCCAGTTCATGGATGAAATCGTCCAGACGGTCTTCGAAATCGACGAGCGCAAGCTGGTCCAGTACACCGGCAACTACTCCGACTTCCTCCGGCAGAAAGAAGAGCGTTACGACCAGCAAAACGCCGCTTACAAAAACCAGCAGAAGGAAATCGCCGGGCTTCAGGAATTCGCCGACCGCTTCCGCTCCGTCTCCTCCAAAGCTTCGCAGGCGCAGAGCAAGCTCAAGCAGATCGAGCGCATGGAGCTCATCGAGAAGCCGCTCCCGCCGCGCAAACCTTTCCGCTTCCAGATTCCCCAGCCTCCGCGCAGCGGTGCGCTCGTCATGTCGCTCACCGGCATCGACATGGCCTACGGCGATAACGTCGTTTACAAAGGCCTCGACCTCGGGGTCGAGCGCGACGAACGCACCGTCCTTGTCGGCCCGAACGGCGCCGGCAAGTCCACGCTCCTGAAGATCCTCGGCGGCGTCCTCGAATTCCAAAAAGGCGAACGCAAGGCCGGCCTCAACGCCAAGATCGGCTACTTCTCTCAGCACCGCTCCGCCACCCTCGACGCCAATAAGACCGTGCTCCAGGAAGTCATGGACGCCAACGGCACGCTCAGCGAAAACGAAGCCCGCGCCATCCTCGGCTCCTTCCTCTTCCGCAAGGACGACATCTACAAGAAGACCGGCATCCTCAGCGGCGGCGAAAAGAGCCGGCTCAACC
>NZ_JBDUCX010000139.1:0-17188 GCF_040003245.1 Chthoniobacter sp. | reverse complement strand
ATCGGTGACATCAGGCAGCCTGGTCCCTTTCGGTCGAGAAATACGCTCTGCTTCACCGATGGTCCGCCCATCGTTCGCCTTCGTGGTCGTGTTACTCGCATCCAGCGCCGGCGGCCATTCGGCAGCGCCAACCGAAAACACCGGACTGAAGGCAGCGCAGGCCAGAAACAAGGAAACTCGCCGGTGGAGGGGAGAACGCAATGGCTTCATGAGCGAAGAGGGAGAACTCTCTGCGTCTACCGGCCCGGCGAAAGGCGGTCAACCAATCCTCGCAATCGCCGGCAATTCCTCAATTCCGCGAATCATCCATCTCCTGCCGCCGATGTTCGACCCAGCAGGACCGATGCAGCGTGCTCCATTGCACCAGGGCCTTCTCAAAGCCGATGTCGTGACCGGCCTTTTCGCTTTGCAGCCATTTGAACCGCAGAACCTCGTCTCGTTCCGCCAGGAATTCCTTGTAAACCCGGGAGCCGTAAACGAGTGCCAGATCTTCTCTCGATGGAACGCCGGGCATGCTCATCGGATGAGTTCTCCGTCGAGGGATTTCCTTACCTCCACGGCGAACCTGCGCAACCAATGCCGATCCTGTGTGCTGATGACGGATTTCTGATCCACAAAAAGCAGCCAACTGCTGCCCACGGATTCCAGGCGAACGCGGCCTTTGGTGATGTTTCCGAGTTTCATTCTATAGAAGTATCGCCCGTCCTGATGCGCAGTGGCCGTATGGAATGTAGGGGATTTTCCGATGCCTCCCTAGGGGGCATACCGCTTTGTGCTCGCCAAGCCGGTATCTCCGGGGAGTCTGGTGGCCGGCAGCAAAACGGAAATCTCGATCCCTTATGAAGACGCGCACCTTACTCCCGGCGACCGGCCTTGGCCTGCTGCTGCTCGCCGGTTGCAGCACGCAAGCGACCTTCGACAAGGTACCCCAGACCGGCCGCTTTTCGGGCGAGCCGCGGATGGTGGCGATGGCGCCGGACACCTTTTTCTTTTTCCAGCCGAAGAAAGATCCGCCCTTCGCCTTCACCACCCATCGCAAGGACGAAGCGGTGCCGGCCAATGGCGGACGCGGGCAGTATCGCCTCGCGGACTGGAAGATCCAACCCGAGGACATCATCACCGATGGCGCGAGCGTCCCCCGGCAGCTCTGGAACGTGACCGGCTTTTCCGCGTTTGATTTCACCCGCGCCGCACTCATCCACGACTGGCTCTACGAGGCCCACCATCGCTACGTGATGGCCGGCGCGGCCTACGAGGCGGCGAAACTGCGGGGCAACACGCAGGCCATGCAGCGCAGCGCGGAAGACCGCCGCCACTACGAACCCTACAAGGACATCACCCAGGACGACGCGGCGGACATCTTCGCCGAGTGCGTGAAATCGGCGATGCTGGAGAGCGAGGAAATCGTCAAGGAATTCGACCTGCAGAAAAAGAACCGGTCCGGCGCGGCCCCGCCGGAATCCGCAAATCTCACGTCATTGAAGGATGCCTTTCACACCAATCGCCCGAGCGCGCTCACGCTCTGGGCCTATCATTACTTTGTGAGCAGCGATTGCCTCGTGGGAGCGAGCAAGCAGGCGTGGGAGGAGCGCAGCACCGACGTGGATATCTACCGCGTGCTGGCCAGCAAGAAAGTCGCCGCGCAGGCGGAGAAAAACGGCTACCTCTCGAAGTGGATGATCCATCGCTTCCGCGACATCTTGAAGCGCGAGGAGGAACGGCATCACGACTATCAGCAGGCCCTGCAGCAGGGCATCGCGGCCCAAACCACGCCGGCATTCCCGCCCGTCAAAAAGAATAACTGACCCGGGCCTCGAGCTTGAAATCGTAGAGGGTGAATTGCTTGACGATCGGGATGCTCACCTCCACCGAGGCGACGGTCCGCTGGTCGAGATTGCGGCCGATGAGGAAATCCGCCGGCAGAAACCATTTGTGCCCGCCGATGTTGTTCACGACGATGTCCTGCGAGGGAAAGAGCGTGAGAAACCAGCGGTCCGGCAGTTGGATATTCAGCGTGGGGCTGAACTGGAGCTGGCTCACGTGGTTGCGCCCGCCGTAACCGCCCGCATCGAAATCGTAGCGCACCACCGGTTGGAAAAAGGAACCCTTGGAGATTTCCGGCAGGAAGAAACGCGCGCCCATCAACGGTATGAGCCGGTACTTGCCCGACCCGAATTGATCTTCATTCGCCGTCGGGAAAAGCACGCGCAACCCGCCGCCGAAAGCGAAGCGCTCGTTCAGCGTATCGACGAGCACCGCTTCCGCGAGGACATCACCTGTGCCGAACTCAGTCCGCCCCTGCGGATTGTCCCGGCCCGTTCCATTGCTTAGCACGAAAGGCACATCGAGCCGCGTCGCGAGTTTCCAATCCTTGGAAAGCCGAATCGGCTGATCCCTGCGCAGAATGAACGTGCTCTGCCCAGTCCCGCCCGCCTTGTCCTGAAACTGATAGCGCAAATCGAACCGCTTGAGCGGCCGCGTGAAGTCCTCATCATTATTCGGCGGCTCCTCAGCCCGTCCATGTGTCCAGGGCCCCAGGGCCAAAAAAGAGACCGAAAGCAGGAAGAAAAGGGGAAAGGTGCGCGACATCACGGCTCGGACACGCATGTTTGGGCCTGCCAGGCCACGAAGTCGAGCCACGACGCCAGCCTGCGCTCGGCGATGGGGATTCGATCGTGCAGCGCGAGGCCCGCGAGGAGGAGGCTTGGGCGAGGGAGAGGCACCAGGCAAATCGCCAAGCGCACCCACGCTATCGCCCATTTTTCACTTGACTTTTTTGGAACGATGTGCGATGCTACGCCCACACTAAATAGGAGAGGAGTGAAGGGAGTTGGTGGCGTGGGGAGAGAGAGGTTCTTTGATACAACCTAACGGGAGCGGCTTGATGCAAATGAGATGCAACAAGACTTCCGGGCGTGGCGCGGGATCGACTGGCCGGCAGCCTTTATCGGCTTTGACTGGACCAGAGTAAATCCCTGCCGGGTCAAGGCCAGTCAAGGCTGGTAAAGGTCGAATTTTTTTGGGTGTCGCTGCCTCGACGCGTGGCGTGGAGACCCTCTTAATGCCATTCCATCGCATTTAGACGCTGGGGACGGAGGGGGATGGGAACACGGTTGCCGAGGCAGACGGCTGACCCAATCCCTCCCGACCGAACCCGCCCGACAATTGACCGTTGCCGCGGCATGGACTTTGCACTATGGAGTCTCCCCGAAACCCAATGGCCCTCATCCGCAATCTCTTTTGGACCGCGATTTTCCTCGCGGCGACGTTCGCCTTTACGGTGCTTTTCGAGCATGGGCCGACGGATTTCATCCCGAACGCCAAGAAGGAATTCGAGACCTTGAAGGCGATGGCCAGCACCAAACCTCTGGAGAAAAAGGATACCAGCGACAAGGTGCTGCCGCCGCTTCCCCGGTAAACCGGCCCATTTCGGGGGGGATTGTGATTTTTGGCGCACGAGGCATTGTCAAATTTGGGAAGTCGATGCTAGTTTGGTTGGCCCCAGATTTATGCCCATCACTACAGACAAGGACCTTTCGGAAAATTCGCGTGCGCTTTGGCTGAAGGCCATGCACGCCGTCGAGCTGCGCAACTACGGCTACGCCATCTCGCTCATTCAAAATATTCTCAAGGAAGCGCCCGGCTTTCTCAATGCGCGCAAGACGCTGCGCAAGGTCGAGATCATCGCGACCAAGGGAAAGAAGAGTTTCCTCAGCGGCCTGTCGACGGCCTCGATGAAGGGCGCCGGCATGGTGAAGAAAGATCCGGTCGCCGCGATGGAGCTGGCGGAGAAAAACCTGGAGACCGATCCGACGAACGTGCAGATCAATCACCTGCTGAAGGACGCCTCGAAGGCGGCTGGCCTGCCGGAGGTCGCCGCCTTTGCGCTCGAGACGATCATCGAGGCGAACCCGACGGACACCAAGACGATGCACGAGCTCGGCGAGCATTACCTCACGATGGGCAAGGCCGACGAAGCGGTGACGATTTACAGCAAGATCGCGGAGATGAACCCGGGCGACCTCACCGCCGTGAAACGCAGCAAGGACGCCGCGGCGACGGCTTCCATGAAGAGCGGCGGCTGGGACACGGCGCAGAGCTATCGCGACTTGATGAAGAACAAGGACGAGGCGATCTCGCTCGAACAAAAGAGCCGCGTCGTCAAGAGCGTGGACATGATCGACGAGCAGCTCGGCGAGCTGACCCCGCAGTCGGAAGCCGCACCGGACAACATCGACCTGATGAAGCGCATCGCCAAGCTGTGGGAAGACCGCTTCGAGCAGAAACAGGACGAGGAGAGCCTCAATGGCGCCCTCTATTATTACAGCCAAACCAACGAACTCGGGGGCGGTTCGGATCCGGCCGTGGTCCGCAAGTTGAGCACTTTGCAACTCCAGGGGATCGACCTGCGCATGAAGTCCATCGAGGACTGGCTGGCTGGGGACGGCGCCGAGCACGAGGAGGCCGAAGCCTACAAGACCGAGTTGGAGGATCTGAGAGCGCAGAAAGCCGGGCAGTTGATTTCCGAGGCAAAAAAGCGCGTGGAGCGCAACCCCACCGATCTGCAATTGCGCTTCGAGCTCGGCGAGCAACTCGTGCGCGCCCGGCAGTACACCGAGGCCATCCAGGAATTGCAGCGCGCCAAGCAAAACCCGAATGCCCGCCTCAAGGCGATGAACCTTCTCGGCCAGTGCTACACGGAGAAGAACATGCTCGATCTCGCGGTGAAGCAATTCCAGGAGGCCGCCGCCGAAATCCTCGCGATGGACGCGACCAAGAAGGAAATCCTCTACAAGCTCGGCCAGGTGTTCGAGCGCATGGGCAAGAAGGTCGAAGCGCTCGACTGCATGAAGGCCATCTACGAAGTCGATTACGGCTACCTGGACGTCGCCCAGCGGGTGGAGCAATCCTACGGATCCTAAGCTGGCCGCGTGCGCATCGTCTGCCTGAGCGCGGAAGCGGCGGACGTGTGTGCCCGCCTCGGTGCGTGGGAAGATGTGGTGGCCGTCAGCGCCTTCGCCTCGCAAGCGGGGCTCGCGCCGCGACCGGTCATCGGTGGTTTTTCGACGACGGATTGCGAGCGGGTCTCCGCCTTGCAGCTGGATCTGGTCATTTGCTTTTCCGATGTGCAGGCGGACATCGCGGCGCAATTGATCCGCTGCGGTTGCACCGTGCTCACGACAAACCAACGCACGCTCGCCGAGATCGCGGACGCGATTCGCTTGATCGGCGGCGCGATCGGACGCGCCTCCGCTGCCGAAGAGCTGGCTGGCCAATATCTCGCGGAACTGGCCGCGCTAAAAAGCTCCGCCGCCCCACGGCCCCGCGTCTATTTCGAGGAATGGCCGGAACCCCTCATCAGCGCGATCGGCTGGGTCGGAGAATTGATCGAGCACTGCGGCGGCGTGGACGTTTTTGCCGGGCGTCGCGGGCAGGCTTCCCGGGAGCGCGTGGTCACGCCGGAGGAAGTGATCGCCGCTGATCCGGACATCATCCTCGCAAGCTGGTGTGGTCAGCGGGTCGATATCGGCGCCCTTCGCGCACGTCCCGGTTTCGCCCAGATCCAGGCGGTGCAAGACGACCAGATCCACGCCATCCCTTCCGATTTGCTCCTCCAACCCGGTCCCCGCGTCCTTGAGGGCGGACGTGAATTGCGCCGCCTCCTCGACGGGTGGCGCGCTTGCATCCCAACCCCCGCGCATCCAACGTAGCGCACTCTTTTCCCAAGAATCCGACCCCCGCGACGATTCACCTTTCACATGCCCTGGTTCTCGTTCCACTTCGACGACTTCGCCGTCTCCTTTCTCAGCGTGCTTTTTGAGGGCATCCCCTTCCTCCTGCTCGGCTCGCTCATCTCCGGCTTTGTCGACGTCTTCGTCTCCTCCGAGCGCATCGCCAAAATGCTCCCGAAAAGCCCCGCCGCCTCGATCCTGCTCTGCGGAGCCCTCGGGTTGGTGTTCCCGATGTGCGAATGCGGCAGCGTGGTCGTCGTCCGGCGCTTTATCAAAAAGGGCCTGCCGCTCTCCAGCGCGGTCACCTACATGCTGGCCGCGCCCATCGTCAGCCCGATCGTGGCCTTCAGCACCTATGCCGCCTTCAAGGGGCAGGACCCGGGGCAAATGACGATGCTCCGGCTCACCCTTGGCTTTCTCGTCGCGGCCGCGGTCGGCTTCGTCGTCCTGCGGCTGCCGGCATCTTCCATCCTCATCTCCAGCGGCCCGGTGGAAACCAAGGCGCGCCGCCGCGCCGGCTTCAGCATGACCGCCGCACCCGCCGGCGAGACGACGGATTTCGCCTCCATCGCCCAAGCCGCGGGCTTCCGGCAAAAGATGCTCCTCGTCGTCCAGTCGGCCACGGCGGACCTGCTCGACGTCACGGTCTTCCTCATCATCGGCGCGGCGGTCGCCAGCGTGTTCAACACCGCGGTGAACCAGGAGATCATTCTCCCCTTCGCCACCAATCCCCCGGTCGCCATCGCCTCGCTCATGGTCCTGCGCTCGTTGCTCTCCATCTGCAGCACCACCGACGCGTTCATCATCAAGACCTTCGCCACCTTCCCCATGGCCGCCAAGTTGGCCGCCCTCGTCTACGGCCCGCTCTTCGATTTCAAGCTCTTCTGGCTCTACAGCTCGATCTTCAAGACCCGCGCGGTCATCGCCCTCGGCGTCGGGCTCTTCATTGTCATCTTCCTCATCTGCTGGCGCATCTCCGCGCTGAACATGTGATCCCCATTCGCCTTTTGATATTCCCCGGACTTCACCTATAATGCACCCACGCCTATGAACGCCGCCTTTCGCCGCTGGCTCCCCTGCGCCACTCTCGCCACCTGGAGCGCCATCCTCCTCACCTTCTGCGCCTCCGGACGAATGAAAGCGCTGCTCACCCCGGACTTCCGTGTCGGCGCGGTCATCGCCGGCATCGTCATGGGTCTGATGGCCCTCGTTTTCCTCCTCTTCCCTGCGGATGCCAACTGCTGTTCTTCCGCCGAATGCGGACACGCCTTTTTCCGGCGGTCCACGGGCAAAGTCGTCACCTTCCTGATCCTGCTCCTGCCCATTACCACCGCGGCGATGTTTTCACCCTCCGGCTACAGCGGGAACGTGGTGAAAAACCGCATGGCGATCACCGATGCCTCGCAGCTCGGCTTCAATCCCCGCAGCGGCCAGTCGAAGCCGATGGAGATGCCGCTGCCGACCAAGGATCCGAACACCACGCCCGCACCGGACACCGCCCAAGCCGCACCCACCCCGCAATCCGCGCCGCCTTCACCAACTCCCGCCCAAGCCCAAACGTCGGCGCAACCTCCCGCCCCGCAGGATTACCTCCAGCGCACGCCCGACGGCCACATCGTCGCCGAGGTGCTCGACCTCCTCTACGCCGCGCAGGACAACGCCCTGCGCAAGGATTTCGAAGGCAAGCCCGTCGAGCTCATCGGCCAGCTCATGCCCGATGCCACGAACAACGCCAGTGGCAAGCGCTTCAAGGCCGTGCGCATGTTCATGACCTGCTGCGCCGCCGATGCCCGCCCCGTGGCCGTGCTCGCCGAAGGCGAGTCCAAGGTGACCTTGCCCGAGATGTCGTGGATCAAGATCACCGGCACCGCGACATTCCCCGTGGAAAATGGCAAGCGCATCGCCGTGCTCAAGGCCGAGCGCGTCGAGAAGTGCAATCCTCCCGAGGAGACGATGCTGTATTGAGGAGCCAGTGAGCGACCAGCCCGCGCCGGTCTTTTAACTCTCCACTTTCCCGCTTTTCCCGCGGAACCAGCCCTCGAAGCCGAATCGCCCGGCGCCATCCGCCTGGCAATCCCGCAAGGCCACTTGCATGTCCCGGACCGTGGCGTAGCGGGCGGCGGGATCGAGGGACAGCGCTTTCATCGCGATGGCCGCGAGACCAGCGGGCAGCCGGCCTTGCGGGAGATGCTTCGGCGGGTCGCGGCGCACCAGTTCCGCCAGTGGCGGAATGCGGCCGGCCACAACATTTTCCAGGATCTCCGGCACATCGGCGCCGACCACGGGCGCGCGCAAGCTGAGGATCACATAGAGCAGCCCGCCGAGACTGTAGACATCGGAGCGCGCATTGACGCTGTGCGATCTCCCCGACGCTTGTTCCGGCGACATGTATTGCGGTGTGCCGATGGCCGACCCGACCTCCGTGCCGAAACGTTCTTCATCCTGGCGCAGCGACTTGACCATGGTGCGCACACCCGACTCGAGGGCGCTGCCGTGGGCGCTTTGGCCCAGCGGTTTGGCCAGCCCCCAGTCCATCACCACTGTCTCACCAAATTCGCCGAGCATGATGTTGTCGGGCTTCAAATCGCGATGCACCACGCCCTTCGAGTGCGCGTAAGCCAGCGCGTCGCAGACCCTCGAAAGAATGCCGAGCAGGTCCTCCAGTCCGTAGCGCTGGAGCACTTCGGGCCGCTCCAGCCGCAGGCCCTCCAGCACATTCGACAGCGATTCGCCGCGCATCAGCTTCATCACGTAAAAGGGCTTGTCCAACTCGTTCACGTTCAGCTCGTAGATGGGAATGATATTGGGATGCTCGAGCTGCGCGGTGATTTGCGCTTCCTCGACAAAACGGGCGACGTCCTCATCGGTCTTCGCTTCCAGCAGCACCTTCATCGCCACCCTCCGGCGGGTGGCCAGGTCCTCCGCCTCCAGCACCGCACCCATGCCGCCCATCCCGATGATGCCATGGATCTTGTATTTGCGTTCGCCGCGCATTTCCGTGGGCAGATAGCGCAGCAGCGCCGCTGTCTGCGGAGCGAGTGAGTGCGAGGCATCGTTCATCTGGAGACGGCGCAGGCGCAATTGCACATTGCCCACGCGAATTTCCTGCTGGGGAAAAACCAGCGTCGCTTCCGTGATCGCCCGGCCGCCGACGAAGGTCCCATTGGCGCTGTCGAAGTCCTCGATCAACCAGTCGAAATAGCTCAACGAGAGCTGCCCATGCCGACGCGAAATCTTGTCCGAATTCAACCGGATCGCCATGCCGACCTCGCGCCCGATGACGTATTCGCCGGGCGGAAACGTGGAGCGGAAAATCTCTTCGCCGTCGCGGGTCGCGACGACTTCAGTCTGGGGGATGATCATGGCGCGGACAGCAGCTTGAGGCGGATGTTTTTGAACTGTACTTTCTGCGGAGAGCCGGCGTGCAGTTGCAAGGCCAGCACCCCCGACAGGGCCCGCGCCTTCTCGTCGTCGTCGGTCAGGTCGATGCTGATATCGCCGTTGAGCTTTTGGATGAGGTGGTTTCCCTGCGCGATGATGACGAGGTCGTTCCAGTCATTCGCCCGAAATTTAAACGGCGTGCTGAAGTTTCCGAGTAACTGCTTCCGGTCATCCGCCGTCATCAGCACCTTCTCTCCCAAGTTGGCCAGGAACAAGCCGCCAGGATTTCCGCCCAAGGCCTTGCGCTGGCCCCCTTCCTCGTAGAGAGCGCCGTTCGTGCCTGTTTTCACCGTTTCAATCTCATATTGATAGCCCAGCACTTTCCACCTCGCGGCGTCGACGACCCGGCTCCGATACTGCACGCCGGAATTACCGGCGTTCACCTTGAAGGAAAGTCGCAACTCGAAATCGCTCGGCTTGCCGCCCGTCCAAATCGCGAAGGTATTGGCCGGGACAATCCGATTCGATTCACATTCGCCCGTGATCGCCCCTTCTCGCACGGACCAAAAGCGGGGATCGGCATCCCAACCCGTGAGGTCGCGCCCGTTGAAAAGGGAGGTGAAACCTTCCCCATCGACCGGGCCTTTCAGCGCCGGCTGAGGGGGAGCCACCTGCACGCTGGGGCCGGCCCGAGCCGGCCTCAGCAACTGGCCCTGGCCGGTGATCTCCAGGACTTCCAGCGCGTGAATCGTCGCCGCGGTGCTCAAGGTCCCGACGCCCAGCCGGGCATCGTCGCGCAGCTTCCAGTTCATCCACGGCCCCATGTCGCTGTAGTTGGTCTTCCACTCGGCAATCAGCGCGCCGTCGATGTAGGCCTTCAGGCCGTCATTCCTCACTTGCACGAGGGACGTGTATTTCCGGTTTTTCTCCAGATGGAAACGCTTGGTCGTGGGATTCTGGGCCGCGTTCTTGCCCGCGATCGTCTGAAAACCAAAAAAAACCCCGTTCCCGCCCATCTGCCACTCAAACGCCCGTCCCCCTCGCGAGAGCATTTGGCTGATCTCGCCGACACCCTCCAGATAGGTAAAGGTCACGCTATAGTCGTATTCGGCTGGAGGCCGATAAGGCAGTTCCAGTTTGGCCAGGCCATTCCCCGGGGTAAACGATCCGTCGGCCTTAGCCACGAACGTCCCGGACACGGTGTCCGCCGGGAGGTCGACGGAGGAGAGAAGATTGATGACGTTTTTTCCACGGACCTCCGCCGGAGTCGCCGCCGCCAACGGAGTCGAGGCGTTGAGTTCCTTAATGCGAAAATTGCGGAACTGCAAGCCTCCCACCTTGTACTCCTGCAGCCCGATATAACCGGATGTCCGCCGGTTCCCGGTGAAATCATTCACCAGGATCCCATTCACCTTCACCAAGTAATGTTGACTCACCACGCTGATCTCCAACTCATTCCAGTCCCGCTTGTTTTGCGGCACGGAGGTGGGTGCCTTGAGGCCACAGATCGCCCCCGTCATTTCCACCGGATTAGGATCTTCGGAGACATCGATTTGATACCCAGCCGTCATGGAGGCAAACCCGTCGCCTTCCGGACGCGGGCACCGGACGAAAACGCCCGAGTTGGCCATCGGCGTCGCAATCCGAAATTCCGTCTTGAGGACAAAGTCGTTGTAGGGCTCCCGCATGTACCACCAGCTTCCGCCTGGTTTTTTCGTCAGCCAGGAAGTGGCCACACCATCCTGCACCGAGAATCCTCCATTCCCCAGTTCCTTCCAGGCGGCAAGATGCTCGCTGTCGAACAGCGCGACGAAGCCTTCCGCATCCGGACCGCGCGATGGTGCGGGTGTGGCCGGTGCCGTGGTAGGAGCAGGCGTGGATACGGGCTTTGCCGTCGCGATGGGTGGAACTGTTGTCTTCGCGCCCCTATTCACCGCGGCCAGCACACAACGCAGACCGCTGCGCGGGCTGGCCGTCGCCGCGCTACGATTGACGCGATTGCTCGAGGTCAGTCCGGTCGGTGCGTCCCACGGCGAATCGCGCATCGTCTTTTCGTCGTGCTTTTGGTTGTACCAGTCCTCGCACCATTCCCACGCGTTGCCCCCCATGTCGTAGAGTCCGTAGCGGTTCGACTGAAAGGAGCCGACGGGCGCCGTTTCGACGTAGCCATCTTTGTAGCCGGGGATCGGCTTGCCGATGTAGGAGTACTTTCCCGCCGCCAGGGCGGGCTTCATCTCGTCGCCCGGATAGTTGCCCGCGCCGGGCGGCGGCGGCCATTGCGTCCCCCACGGATATACATCCCGAATCTTTCCGTTCTTTTCTTCCGGCGTTTTCTCCGGGTCTTCCCGATCGCCAATGCCGACCGCGCAACTCCACTCATAATCGCTCGGGAGCCGGTACGCTTCGTCGACACCCAACCGGCCCACCTTGCGCTCGCGCTCCGTGAGCCATCCGCAGAACGCCTGGGCGCCATCCCAGGTGACCTCGACCGCCGGGTGCATGGGGCCCTGCTCGAAACCCGGCTTTCCCCACTGGTAATTCGTCTCCCGGGCAAACGTCTCATAGTCCTGCACCCGCGTTTCCCAGACGCTGAAGAGCACTCGCTGCCCGACTGTCGGACCGCCGATGATCGGGACCGGCACGAACTTCATGCCGAGGGAATTGACGAAGGGTGCCTCCTTGGTCGCCTGCGCAAACGTCGCGCCGGAGGGCTGAATAACGGGCGAGGTGTCCACCTTCGGAGCGGGCGTGGTGATCTTTGCCAGAGCGGGCGTGGAGGGAGCGGAAAGGGTGGCGACGTCCTTGACGGAGAGGGGCGCCGCCTTTTTCCACGGTTGCCACAACGCCAGCCCAGCGGCGACCCCAACGAAACCGGCCACGAGCGCCGGAATTTTCCAAGCCTTGCCCGCTACGGGCGCGACTTTCGCCGCGCTGCGGTTCGCCGCCTTGGAGGATCGTGGCGCGGGAGCGGCGGATGCCTCGGGCGCACCCGGCATCGGCACGACCATCGACATCGCCGCCGCCGCGGAAGCCGAGGGTGGATCGAGTCGTTCACCCACCCACAGCAATTGCTGCAGCAGCACTTCGTAGCTCTCGTGCCGTTCCTCCGGCTTTTTGCGCAGCATGCGGTCGAGCAGGCCGACCAGCGCCGGCGGGCACTCCGGCCACACGGTTTGGATCTTCGGCGCCGCCTGTGTGATGTGCTGGATCATCACCGACATCGCGCTGTCGCCCCGATAGGGAGTCTGGCCGGAGACCGCGTGGAAAATGGTGCAACCGAGGCTGTAGATGTCGGCGCGGAAATCGATCTCCTTGTTCCCCACCGCCTGCTCCGGGCTCACGTAATAGGGCGTGCCCATCGTCGTGCCGGTCTGGGTGAGGCCCGCTCCGTCCGTCGAGAGCACTTTCGCCAGGCCGAGGTCGCCCAGCTTCACGTCGCCTTCGCGGGAGAGGAAAATGTTGTCGGGCTTGATATCGCGATGGACGACCCCCGCCTTTTTCCACGCGTAATCGAGGGCCTGCGCAATGTAGTGGGCGACCGCCAGCACCTGGCGCGCATCGACGCGGCCTTTCCGCTCGAGCCGCGCCCCGAGCGACTCGCCCTCCACGAATTCCATGGCAAAATAGTGCGCACCCTCATCCTGCCCCGCGGCATAGATCTGGACGATATTCGGGTGGTTGAGCGCGGCCGCCGCCGAGGCCTCGCGCTTGAAGCGCGCCACGAAATCCGCATCCCCCGCATAGTGCGCCGGCAGGAGCTTCAAGGCGACCACGCGCCCGAGCGAGCTCTGGTGCGCCTTGTAAACCGCGCCCATCGCTCCCTGCCCGATCTTCTCAAGGATCGTAAACTCACCAAGTTGTGTCGGATCCGTGGGACGCATTTTTACGCAGCGCTGGTGTAGGCAACTGGCCACAAAATCGCCAGCGGAAAGGGCGCCCGGGGCACGATAGGAGTCGATGACCCGGAGCGCCGCCAGCTCCCGGCCCCGCGACGGTCTATCAACTATCCACCATCAACTATCAACTTCTCCCCGTTGACGCCCCCCTCGTCTTCCCGCAATATCCCTTCCCCAATGCTCCCGGAAATCGAAAAGCTCCTCGTCCTGCAAGATCGTGACCGCAAAATTCGCGCGCTGAAACAAGAGTTGAAACTTGCGCCGCTGGAGCGCAAGGAACTCGATGAAAAGCTGGCGGAGGCCTTGAAGAAATTCGAGGCGGTGAAGCTCAAGGCCAAGGAAATCGAGGTGGAGCGCAAGAAGCTGGAGGTGGAGGTGCAGGCCAAGCGGGACTCGATCAACAAATTCCAAACGCAGAAATTCCAGACGCGCAAGAACGAGGAATTCCAGGCGCTGAACAACGAGATCAAGCGCTACGAAGGCGATATCTCCTCCATCGAGGATCGCGAACTCGAACTGATGGAGAGCGGGGACAAAGCGAAGACGACGATCGCCGAGACGGATAAGGAAACGCAGGCCGTGAAGACGCAGGTCGAGCGGCAACTGGCCGATATCGCCGGTAAAATCGACGCGGTGGGCGTGCAACTCAAGGAGCTCGAGGCCGAGCGCGCCCGGCTCGCCGAGAATGTGGACGAGGATTTGCTCGATACTTTCAACGGTCTCTTCTCCACCAAGAGCGAAGCGGTGGTCGCCCTGGAGCATGGCGTCTGCATGGGCTGCCATATGACGCTCACCACGCAAACGATGGTCCGCGTGAAGGGCAACCGCGAGATCGTGAACTGCGAGCAGTGCGGCCGGATTCTTTACCCGGGCGAGGAGTAAAAGTGAGCGTGAAAAATGACCTGCGCTCGACGAAACTCGCCGCTGTCATCTTCACTCCTCACTTTGCATGAACCGCGTCGTCGGCATCGAAACTGAATACGGCTGCCTAGTCAGTGGCGAGACCGTGCCGGGTCCCGACGCCTGGCCGGCGCGGGTGAAGAACTACCTTTTCAAAAAGGCCAGGGCCGGGGTGATCGACCTCCACTATCGCGATTACGAAGAGCCGCCGGGCAACGGCGGCTTTTTGCTGAACGGCGGGCGGCTCTATATCGACATGGGCCATCTCGAATACTCCTCGCCCGAATGCCGCACGGTGGAGGATTCCGTGGCCTACGACCTGGCGGGCGACCAGTTGCTCCAATCGGCGCTCGAGGCGCTCGGCGTGAGCGAAGAGGTCGCCTTCATCAAGAACAACGTCGATCATCACACCGGCGCGACCTTCGGCTGCCACGAGAATTATCTCATGAAGCGCGAGCTGCAATTCAGCCCGCGGCTGCTCGGCACGCTGCTTTCCTTTCTCGCCACGCGCCAGCTTTTCACCGGCGCAGGACGCGTGGGCCAGGCGAGCCCGCTGGCTTTCGATTTCGAGCCGACGCCCAATACCGGCGCGGTGCCCTTCCAGCTCAGCCAGCGCGCCGATCATATCGTCAACGACATCTACCAGTGGGTGCAATTCAACCGCGCGATCATCAATGCGCGCGACGAGCCGCTCGCGGACTACCGCAAATATCGCCGGCTGCACCTGCTCATCGGCGACTCGAACATGTCGCCCTTTGCCACCGCGCTGAAGGTCGGCACGACCGCGCTCATTCTCACGCTGCTCGAGGAAGGCAACCTGCCAGACGACGTGATCCTGCTCGATGCCGTGCTGGCTACCCGGCAGATCTCGCACGAAGGCACCGGGCATGCCGTGGTGCAATTGGAAGATGGCCGCACGCGCTCGGCGCTCGACGTTCAACGCGAGTTCCACGCCCACACCCAACAGGCGCTCGGCGGACGCGACGAGGAGACCGACTGGATCCTGGAGACGTGGGCCTTCACCCTCGATGCGCTGGCCAACAAACCAGAGCTCTTGCTCGGCGGCGTCGATTGGGTTTCCAAGAAATGGCTGCTCGAAACTTTCCGCGAAAGCGAGGGACTAAGCTGGCGGGATCCGTGGCTGCAGAGCCTCGACCTCGAGTACCACAACATCAATCCGGCCAAGGGCCTCTTCTTCGCCATCACCGCGGCCAAAGGCATCGGCGAATTCAACCAGCGCATGCGCCGCCCCGCCGCCATGATGCACGCCCCAGCCGATACGCGCGCCTGCGGCCGCGGCCTGGCCGTCTCCATCTTCCAGGACCGCAAGCTCCCTTACGTGATCAACTGGGATTCCATCTCCCTGGACAACACCCCCTACCTGCCGATGCCCGATCCGTTCGACACCTACACCGGGCACGTCAAGACGCTGCTCGACGCCCCGCTGGAGCCGCTGGGGTAGCGGACCCTGCAATTTTAATTCCAGAAATTAGCGACCGCAGATACGTAAGTTGTATATGTTCCACATATACAGCGACTTACGTAACGGCTACATCGACGCCGCGCGCGTGATCTCGTTGAGCTTCGTCTCGAGCCGTTCCACCAAGTGTTCCGCCTGCTCGCGCGCCCGGCGCTCATCCATGAGCGTTTCCTCGAGCTCGCGCACGCGTTGCTGGAGATTGACGCGAATGCTGGTCCGCACGGGTTGCTGCATCGCGTCCTCGTCCGGGGCGGCCGCTTGCAACTCGGGAATGTCCTTGATGATCACCACCGAGCCGTCGCGGCAGTTGGTCACCGGCGTGTCGCCGTTGATCTCGCCGATCTGCAAAAACTCCCGCACCGCGCCGAGGGTGGTCGGGCCGTAAAACTGGTCGGGGCTCACCTCGATCAAATAGTCCATGCCCAGCTCGGGCACCATCGGCGCTTTCATCCAGTTCTTCTCGTCACTGGAGACTTTGTCGAGCGGCGACACCTGCGCGTCCGAGGCCCATTCGTGCAACTGATCAAAAGTGATCGGCCCAAAAATGCTGCCGTCTTCGTTCTTCATCAAATACCAGGTAGCGGCGGATTCCATAATCAAGGGTTCTCTTTCTTATCGGTCGGTTCAGGGGTTTTGGCGGTAGGCACGGAAAGAATCTGGCCGATCTGGAGCCGGCGCTCGTTGTCGATCTTGTTGGCGGTCTTCAGGTCAGCAATGGATATGTTGTAGTGCTTCGCTATCGAGGTCAACGTCTCACCTTTGGCAACCGTGTGTTTGGCGCCCGGCACGGCTTCCGCTTTTGGAACCGCTTCACCTTTAGCCGCTTCCGCGGTGGCGTCGGTGGGCCGCTTGCTGCTTTCGATGGAAGTCGCGGGCCCAGTTGGCTCTGTGGGCTCAGTTGGCTTGGTTGCGGAATCCGCGCTTTTCTCCCCACTTTTTTGCATTTCCACCGCCCGGGTGAGCTTTCCCACCTGCTCGGTGAGCAATTCGATCTGCTTCGACTGCTGCTGCACGGCTTGCCAGAGATCATGCAGATCCGGCGCAGGCACCGGTTCACCGGCCCGCAGACGTGGAACGCCGGTGGCAACAACACCCAAGGCCAGAAGCAACGGAAAGACGCGGCGCATGAAAACTGTTTCTCATCTTCGCACGGTGCTGGCAAGCGCGGCACCGCATTTTCGTCCGCAAATTTTCCGCGAAACCCAGGCGTCGACCTTGCTCTTTTCGCGCGCCGCACGTAAGATTGGGCATATGCCTGACCGGACGCAACGACCCGTCGGCCCCGCTCCGTGGGGCCCGCAGCAGGGTGATGGAGGTGGGCCCAAGTCGCCCGACGTCTCCAAGCCCGACACCAAGGATCTCCTCCAACGCATGCGCAAGGTGGATCCCAACCAATCGAAGCGCTACCGCCAGCGCACCGGCCAATAATGGAACTCACCGCCGCGCGGTCATCGCTCTCGCCGGAGGCGGGAGATTTCGCGGCGCTCCTCCGCGAGCGGGGACTTTATCCGCAAATCGCCCGCACCTCTGCTGTCGCCGCGAGCGCCGCCTCACCAGCCGTGCAGACGCAGGCCACCACGATCTGCGCCTTCAAGTTCGCGGGCGGTGTGCTCGTCGCCGGGGATCGCCGCGCCACCGCGGGCAATGTCGTCGTTTACGATCGCGCGGACAAAGTGCTGGAGATCGACTCGCACTCGCTCATGGCCATCGCCGGCGTCCCGGCCACCGCTTGGGAAATGGCGCGCGTGCTCGAGCATTCGTTCCAGTTTTACCGTCGCAGTCAGCTCCAGGAAATGAGC
>NZ_JBDUCX010000138.1:0-17335 GCF_040003245.1 Chthoniobacter sp. | reverse complement strand
CGCGCTTGCAGCGACAGTGCTCACCACAAAACAGATAGCTGTGCGGAGGGCGGTCATCGGCCTTAGATACTGATCTTCTCCGCTTCGGAGCCGCTGGTCTTCTTCGCACCGAGTGTCGCCTTCAAGGCATCGACTTCGAGCCGGAGATGCTTTTGGAAAAGCGAAATGTCGGCGCTATGAATGAGCATGTTGGCGCCTTCGCGCGCGAAGGCGGCCTCGAGCTCCAGGTCGCCCCAGAAATGGATACCCGCGCCGATCCCCGCCGCACGCGCTTTGCCGAAAATCGTTCGCACCGCTTCGCGAAATTTCGGATGCGCGTATTGCTCGGGAATACCCAGGCTGCACGAGAGGTCGTGTGGGCCAATGAGCACTGCGTCCAGGTCCGGCACTGCCAGAATCTGGTCGAGCGCCTCGATCGCTGGAACACTCTCAATGTTCAGGATGAGCGCCTGCTCATTGCGCCGTTGCACATATTCTTCGAGCGCCGGTTCAAATGAGCCGCCCGCCAACCGTTCCTCGAGGCGCTGCCCCTTGAGCGGTCGCAACTTCACAGCCCCCCGCAATGCCTGCGCCTGTTCCACCGTCTCGACGTACGGTGCGATGATCCCCGCCGCACCGCCATCGAGCATCTTGGTCGCCTCAAACGGATCAGGCGACGGGATGCGCACGATCGGCGGCAGCCCCGTCCGCGAGTAGGTCTGGCACATCCAACTCACCTGTCCCCGATCAAGGGCAATGTGCTCGGTATCGATGAAAACAAAATCCAGTCCGCTGCCCTCGATCGCCCGCGGCCACATGGGCGATGGCGACACGACGAGCGTGCCGAAAAGCAGATCGCCCGCGCGCAATCTCTCACTAAATGGTCTGGTAGTTTGCATCGTTTGGTTCAGTGATTCATTTTGCTTCGGACGAAACGTGGAACTTCCCGAAACGAATGTTTGTGCGCGGGTGCTCCTTCGTCCCGCTGTCCCACACCGCGCGAAATTCGCTGGGGGCGATTTCGATCAACGTAGGATAGGAGTTATGTGTGCCTGAGTCGTAGAAAGTCTTCTCCGCGCTCCACGCGCCGCCGGATGTCGGCTGGAGTTTGTAGCGCAACGAAGTCCGGGCGCCAGGCTTGGGCATCGCCGGCCCATCGTTATAGACGTATAAGTGCGTGCCATTCGTGCTTTGGCCGAAGAATCCTTTCGAACGCGCGTTCCAGAGGTCCGGCTCCTGTCGCGCCGGAGTCCAGGTCCGACCGCCATCCTGGCTCACGCTGGAAAAGGCCCGCGGCGGATCCAGCGCGGCTTTCTCTTCCCAAGTGGCTGTGCGCATCACCAGCTTCAGTTCGCCCTCCGCATCACCGGGCGCGAGATTGCCCTCGTGCAGAAAGACCGGTCCGCTTTCCGGCTGCGGGATGTGCCCCGCCAGACGCCACTCCAGCAGGCTCGTGCTGCTCAGCATAAATTGGTCACGCGAGCCGAGCGGATCATTGCGGCGCGTATTGCGATGCGCCGGCAGCAGATAGCGCGGCTGCCCGTTTTCCACAATCCGCTGGATCCCGCCGACGATGATGAGCGGCCCGGTATAGTGCATCGCCATCTCCACCGGCGTCCACGAGCGCCCGCCATCCGCGCTGAAGGCCCCCACGAGTTGCGAGTCCTCGCTGTGCTGATAGTTCATTGGGCAGCGCATGGCAAAGCACCACATCACGTCCTGCCCCGGCGGCTTGTAGAGCACCGCATTGGAGTAGCCAAACTGCATCGCGCCAAACCGCTGGTTATGATCGAAGACAATCGCCGGTTCGCTCCAGGTGTCGCCATCATTCGTCGAGACGCTCGCCACGATGTCCCCCATGTCCGTCTTGCCCGGAATGCCCGCGCCATAGGCCACCACCAATTGCTTCGGCTTCCACTCGGCGATGTAGGGCTCCCACAGCAATGATGCGCCGGGATGTTGCTCGACGCTCCGCACGACGCGCACGTCACGCACGTCCCCGGTAAATTCGGCATTCTGCGCAGTGGCAGAGACAGCAGCCAGGATCAAGGTGAAGAAGAAAAGCAGGGCGTTCCTCATATGGGCATTCATTTCCAGTCGTCAGTTCGAAACGGGGACGCGGGCAGGCCGGCGGCGTTGACGAGATTGCCAATGGGATTGGACGCCCAGTCATAGCGCACCGCTGCGGGCTCGGACACTGTGTCGCTCCAGACAACTACTTTCCCATCCATGATCCGGGCATTAGCCCACGCGAACTTCTGATCGTTGCTCGCAACGGCAAAGCCCTTGAGGTCACCTACCGCGGCTTTCAGTCCCGCCGCGTGATCGAACGCGATCGTCATCTTGTTGCCCTCGCGCTGCGCCGATTTGAAAAGTGGCCCCGACCAGATTTCCGTCGGCTTCTGGTATACATCATGCAGCGCCAGCCGCGACAGACGCCGGGCAAAATCCGCCTTGTTCGTCGGATGTCCCGCCGCAACGCCGCCGAGATCGATCGTGATCGCCATGCCGGTGCGCGGCACACTGAGAGTCTTGCGCATCTCGTCGCGGATGCTCACGCCCCAGCCATTCGCCTCGCTCGGCAGACGTTGCTCCGCCTTGAACTTCGGCAACTGCACCCAGGCAAAATAGAATTCGTCACCCCAGTGCCCCCGCCAGTCGGCAATGAGCGTCTTTAACTGTACTCCATAGAATCCCCCATGCGGACCATCGGCATTCCGTTCGCCTTGATACCATATAACTCCCCGAATGGAGTACGGCACCAACGGCGCGATCATCCCATTGAACAGCCGTCCGGGTTCCATCACACGAAGATTTTTGAACGGTAACGGCGCCTTGGGTGCCGGTTCCCCCTTCGCCTGCGCTGCCGCTCTCTGCTTCAGCCACACCGTCTTGGCCGACGTGAACTTCTGCTGCTCACGCTCCGCATTATAATTCGCGAGCTTTTGCTGCCATTCGTCGAGCACCGGATGCAATGCGGGCTCGCCATGTTGGGCATCAAGACTGGTCCACGCCTCAATCGGTGTGCCCCCGACCGAGCTATTGATCAATCCGATCGGCACCCCGAGTTCGCGGTGCATATCGCGCCCAAAGAAGTACGCCGTCGCCGAGAAACGCGCGACCGTTTCCGGCGAGCAAACCAGCCACTCGCCGGGCCGATCGGACATCGGGGATTCCGGCGGCGCGGGCAAATCATAGATGGCGTAGGTTTGGCGAAAGACGAACATCCGGATCTCTGGATATTTTGCCGCCGCGATTTCCTCGTCCGCGTTGTCCACTTGCCCGTGCATCCCACCCTTGACCTGCATCTCCATGTTCGATTGCCCCGAGCACAGCCACACCTCGCCGACCAGCACATCGTGGATCGTCACCGTGTTCTTACCTTTGACCGTCAGCGTCCGCGGCTCGGCACCTGCCTTGAGCTTGTCGAGTTTCAACGCCCAATTGCCGTTTGCGTCGCTACTGGTCGTCTTCGTTCGATCGGCAATGGAAACCGAGACGGTTTCACCCGGTTCCGCCCAGCCCCATACGTTCGCCGCCGCATCACTTTGCAAAACCATGTGATCGGAAAAGATCGCCGGCACCTTTACGTCGCCGCACACATTCACGACGCCGAGTGCCGTGAAAAGCAACATGATGGAGAGCGACTTTTTCATGGCTGTGATTTGACCTGTGGGGTGAGCGTGTCGCGGCCGTCGGTCAACCATTCGAGATTGAACCGCGCAAAGTGGACCTCATCCCAATAGTGCGTGGTCCCTTTGTCGCCGCGCTCGTAGACATAGCCGACGGTCATGTCATCGAGCACCACGATGTCGGAATAAGACGCCGGATGCGGCCAGATCGTCTTGCCGGCTGTCCAGGTCGCACCCTCGTCGTAACTCAAGCGGATGGTCAGATTATATCTCCCGTAGGGATGTTCATTCTGCCGAAACGGGGAAGCCGGACCGGAGAAGAGCAGCCGGTTCTTATCCTGCTGCCCGACCAGCGTGAAACGCTCCACCGGCCCGTGACAGCGCGGCGTGATGAGCTCTTCCGCACGCCGCAAGTCGCTCCACGTCTTGCCACCATCGTGACTGATCGCCGTGAGATGCCGCAGATTGTCCGGCGCGTCCTCGGAGCTTTCATTACGCGACATCACGCGGACGTCACCGTTGGCTAGTTCCACGAACTGGCACTCGCTGGTATTCAAGCCGATCGTCCCGCCGAGTTTCCACGTCGCCCCGTGATCGTCGCTGTAAAAACTGTGCGCGAAACTCCGCAAGCGCCCTTTGCCGATGTCCTCGCGATGCCTCCCGGGCACGATCAGGCGTCCCGCTCTCGGTCCCCCGCGAAGCTGCACCATCGCATTCCCCGGCCCGATTCCATAGCGCTGCACCCATCCCCTGGCCCATACGGCTCCGCGTCCAACGCTCGCTGCATCCGCATCCGCCTCGGGCTTGGCCGAAGTCAGCTTGTCCCACTCGGGCTTCGTTACTTGTTCGTGAATCGAAATCGGCCCTTGCCAGGTCGCGCCACTGTCCGTGCTCGTGAAGTAATCGAACTGTTTTTTGTTCCTCAGGAAGAACAGCCACAGTTTGCCGTTGATTCGATCGAGACCCACGGTGATGTCGGTGCACACGTTGTTGCCATCGTCGAAGATCATTTGCTCTTCGCTCCAGGTCTTCCCCTTGTCGCTGCTCCGCTTACACACGATGTCGTGATTGCCGATGTCGCCCGGTCCGTCGTTACGCCTTTCCGCAATGATCAGGATATCTCCGTTCGGCGCCTGCAGGATCGAAGGGATGCGATAGTTCGGTTTGTTGTTTGGCGTGAGCGCGAAGACGCGTGCCGTCTCAAACAGTGGCTCCGCCGCGCGAGACCGACAGCAAGCCATCCACGCCAGCGTCAGCAGAAGAATGATCCGGAGGGTTTTCACGGTGTATCAGGCAGCGCTGCCGCGGGCAAATTGCAGGGCGTAGAGTTTCGCATTGCGCATCGTCACCTGCACGCACACCGGCCGGCCCGCCAGCGCACTCACATCGGGGCCATTCTTCCAGCGTACTTCGTAATCGATGGCGTCATCCTGAATGACGTCACAATCCTCTGCCGCAAAACCCGGCAGAGCCTGTCCCTGCGTATCGAGGAGCGCCACTCTCGCGCTGCCGCCACCGTTGGTGTGGATGTTCAGGTGCAATCGGTCGCCCTTGAAAGTCACCGGCCGCGTGGTGAGCGTGCCACCGCCGTTCGGCGCATCCATGGAAAGGAAACCATCCACCCGCTGCGTCGCGCAATAAATGCCACCTTTGTTCTTCCCATACCATGCTTCGCGGCTGGTCGGGTCGCGTTCCCACACTTCCGGCTGGCCATGTGTGTAGGGCCAGCCGACGAAATACTGGTGCAACCACGGACCACGCCGGATCATCCCGAAGCCCATGCTCACGAGGCGCAAATCGAGATCGTCGTAAATTCCCGTGGGGATGTAAGGCTGGCGCCAGCGGTTCCAAGTCACGCCGTCGCGGCTGGTGGCGAAGCCGATGTCGAAGGTGCCGTCATTACCCGTGAGCGCACGCGCCTTCCATTGTGGCTCCTTGTAATTCTGAAAATCGGCCGGAAAGGCGAAGTAGACGTCCGGTGCACCGGGATACTGGATTACTTCGGCCGTGTACGGCTGAAGGTATGGCTGATCCTGCTTATCATAGGCGATCACCGTCGGCAGTTCGCGGCTGATCGTGGGAATCTTATCTTTGCCCCAGACATGGAGCGGCGGGACGGATTGATCGTACGGCCACGGTTTCTCGAGATCATCGACCTCGATACGGGCTACCGTACGGATGGGATTCCACGCCCGCAGATAGATGACATATTTTCCGATTCGCTCATCCCAGAATGCGGTGGGTTGACTATCCGGGACGAAGGGCAGGCAACGCTCGGTCGCTTCGCTCCAGCGCAACCCGTCGGGTGAAGAGGCCACGCACACGCCAGCGCGCGCCGGGTCGGGCCAACCCCGGGTAAAGACCATGCGATACCGCTTTTCCGGCGGCGAATGCGGATCGATAAACACCGACGCCTCCACCGAATTCATCTGCAGCAGGTTATTGTCGGCGCCGCCGTCATACACCCGCAATCCCAGCTTGGGCCGCTCCCAATTCAGCCCATCGGTGCCGGTCGCCAGGCTGCAATGCTTCTTCTTCTCCGCATCGTAGCTGGAGTGGTACAGCTTCGCCGTCCCGCCGTCGTCGATCACGCCGCAGTAGAAGACAAAGCCGAGCTTCTCCCATGGCTGGTCGGGCGTGAGCACGCGCTGGATCTTATGCGGCCCATTCAGCACACGCGTCACGCCCTGGGTCCGTTGCAAATCCAGCAGCGCATCATCGATGAAAAGCTGCCGCCGATAACCAATGTCTATCGGCTGCGTCGCGGCATCACCCTTCGCCTTTTGAATATCCTGCGCCCGGGACGAAGTTGTCAGCGCAGCCGCCGCACCGAGGCATCCCGTTTGGAGGAAATTTCGTCGCGTCCAGTTAATGTTCATGGGGAGGAGAGTAAGGTGCCCGCACGACGTTCCCAGCGAGATCGGTGGCTGTGCCCAGGTCGTGGATGGGCCCCGTCGTCACATTGTCGTGGACCACATTGGAATCGGCGCCCTCGGCAATCGTTAGCGTTCCGGAGGGCAGCACGTTATTGGACCAGATCCAGCGGTCGGCATGGAGGACATAGGCGCCCGCCTTGCGCAGCATGCAGCCGCGTACCAGGACATTGCTCGATGCCATCGTTTTTCCCGGCAAGGAAACCAGGTCGCCCTCGCAGACGTTATCCGTGAAGATGACGTCCTTGATCGTCGTCTTCGCGGGCGACAGCTTGTCGAAGAACAGCACGTCGCCGTCGAAGACATTTCCGGCAATCGTGATGCCGTGAAACACGCAGCCAAGCGACTCCTTACGCGTGTTGAATTTCAGCGTGCCCTTCTGCGCCGTGGTCTGATCGCGAAAGATATTACCGGTGACAACCACATCGAAAATCTCCGAGACGTGCGCCTGCGGCTCGGTCCGAAACAACAGGCACGCGTTCGCCGTGCTTTTGTTGATCGAAGCAACCGGCTCCACATCATTGCCGCTCACCCGAATATGGTTCGAACCCTCGGTGACGTTGATGCCCGTATCGGTGAATAACACATGATTGTCCCGGATCTGCACATTGCAGCTGCCAGCGATGACCTGCGGACCATCACGCGTGTTATCGATGTAGTTGTCCGCAATCAGTCCCCCATTGCACTCGGAAAACTCAATCGCCTTGTTCCCGCACGTATCGATCGTATTTCCGCAAACGCTCCAATTCTTGAACTGCGAGGCGAGACGCGCGGGGGCGGTATAAATCGGACCACCCGGCTTGGTGCAGCCGGCCGCCTGTTGCGCACCGTAAATCCAGCAATGACGGATCGTGATGTTATCACACGAAAGTGAGAACGAGGCCGGGTCACCAAGGCGGGCATTGAAGCCCATGATCGATCCCCCGCCGATCTTCGCATTGTTCCCCGTGTAGCGCATATTTTCGATCACGACATTACTCGCCGGCACCAACTCGCTCCCGATTCGCACTGGGTAGTAGCGCAGAGGATTCGGCGGCGTCGCGGGATCGAGATACACATGCGTCGCATAGCCTTGGCCGCGAAGAGTGATCCCGCTTTTCACGACGATCGTTTCATCACCCCCATGCCGCGAGAGCTTGAAATCACCGGGCCCAAGCTCGACCACGCCGCCACCGCGCACTGCGACAGTGTCGATGGCCTTCTGCAAGACGTCATCCGCCAGCGCATCGGGACCCGGTGCGGCGACGAGAATTGCATATCCAGCCGGCGCCGGTTCCCCCGCCAGGGCCGCAACCGTCAGGACAATCGAAAGCAGAAGTGTGCGCTGGAGGAATCCGATGCTCATTTCTCGGGCGTCACGTAGACGGCATAAAGTTGCAAGTCTTCCGGGCGCACCCCGGTGAAATTCACGCCCGCTCGGGCGCCGACCGGTGGCGTGAAGAAGACGACGAACACGTTGGCTGTATGCGGCACCGCGATGCCGCGGAGCCTCGCGAAATGAGCCAGGCTGTTGAGATTCGACGAGGCATCGCCAGCCAGAGACATAAAGGAGAGCAGGAGCAAAGCGAGAAGACCAAGGAGCAGTTTCACGTGAAGAGATTCCTGGGCGGTGTGGCGGCCTATGGCAGCAGCGAGAACATCAATTCCAACGCCGTGGCGCGGGAGAGAACGGTGGTGGAATTGCGGGCCTGCGCCTTCGGTGACGCGGGTAGCAGCGCGGCAAACTCCGCTTCGGTCATTTCCTTCCCGCCGTTGTATTCGGCTTCGACCACGACATGAGCGAGTGAGTTGGGATCGAGTTCACCCTTCCGCAATTTGGCGAAGCCATCCGCCCATGCCTTCCCCGTCGCGGACTTCAGCGCTTCGTCCGGGCGGGCATTGTAATCATGAAAGAAACCCTTGGTGCCAAAGTATTGCGTGGCGGCCACACGCGGTTCGTTGTCACTGACGTCGACGTCATTGAAGAAAGTCACCATCGAGTGGTGTTTGCACAGCGCGCGGACCAATTGGTCGGTGTCGAGTTGCGCGGGCGTTATCTTGTTTTTCAACGCGAGCGCCGTCGCCCATCCGGCTGCTTCGCCCGTCTGCATGAATACCGGCTCCAATCGCACCGTGCCCCAAGCCACATGCGTCGCCGATAGACAGACCGGCACGAGCAGATTATCGACGCCTTTCGGCAGCAGACAGCGATAGGAAATCTGCGCCGGAAAGGTCTCTTTCTCGAGCATCGCCTTGCCCTCATCGAGCCCGCCGGGCACCCGCGCCGTCGTGCAGGAATGGCTGTCCATGTACCACTCGGTGAAGGCCACGCTATCGGCCTGAACCGGCGCCCGCAGCAGTCCAGGGGCGAGGTTCGCGTCATGTTCGGTCAGGATGGCCCGGCCCGTGATGCGGCGGGCTTCGCGGATGTAAAAGTCATAGGGCCGATGCCCGTTGTCGGCGAATTCGTCCTTCGCTAGTCCAAATTGCTGCCAGGCGCTCCGGACGATGGCCGGTACACCCGGGTCGTTTTGCAGAAAGTAGAGCAACCCCATTGTCATTTCCCAATGCTCGTCTTCGATTCGTTGTCGCGTGGGCCAGTCGGCTTCAACGTAATCCGTCTGTCGGCCGATGAGCTGTGGACGATTCCAGCCGAACTTCGCGTTCGGAATTTCGATACCGGAAAAAATCTCCAGCGACTTGAGAAAATACACGTCGTAGTTCGCCGGCTTCGCAATCGGCACGCGATTGGCAGGATCCGTGGTGAGCATCGTGCGGTAGTTGCACGCCTGCACCGCGTCATCCGCAGCACCCGTGCTCTGTGGCAGCATCACCTGCCAGCCATGAAACTTGCGCAGCTTCAACGCATCGTGCAGCGCCGCCAGCCGCGCGGCTTCCGGAGTCGGCATCTGCGAAACCGGCCGCATGAAAATGACTCCCGCGTGCGGCTCGCCAAACTCCGCGCGCGCCTCGCGCCCTACGCGATAAGGAACCTTCGCCAGCGCCGCGAGATCGCCTTCATACGTGCCGTCGACGAAGACCCTCGCGCTCACCGCGCGATCGTTCCCACCCTCCGCCGGTCGCAACGTGAGCGCTTTCAGCAACGAACCCTCTCTCTCCACCGCTGCGGGAACGAAGCCGCGCAGCACCGTGATGTTCTTCTCCCGTGCGACGAGATCGTTGATCACCTTTTCTGCCACCCGCGGTTCGAACCGGCCATTCGTGAAACCGCTGGGACCGGGCACCGCGTCGCGATATTGCGGAGAATCCGCGCCGTACGTCGTGCGGTAGTATTCCATGATCGCCGCGCGCACTTCGTCGTAAATGGGCGAGCGCTTTCCTTCCCATTGCGTGTCCCACACACCAAGCCCGCTGGTGAGAATCCCACCGAGATGATCGTGGCGATTCACCAGCAGCACGGACACTCCTTCACGCGCCGCGCGCACCGCACAGGCAATTCCCCCGGGCGTGCCACCGACCACCACGAGGTCGTAAGACTTGGTTTCCACCTCCGCACTCACCGCGGGGGCATCGAACCCAAAGACCAACGCCACGAAAACTACCGCGGCAACCAGAACAGGACGCACGTGCATGGCCTGGATTATTTCGATGCGCCAGCAGTATCGCGCCCGTCCGTCAGCCACTCGAGATTAAACCGCGCGAGGGTGATGAAATCCCCGGCGAAGCCCGGCTTGAGGCCGCGGCCGTAGAGACACAGGATCGCGCCGCTTTTCGCCACCGCGATGTCGCTATACATGCTCGGTCCGGGCTCGACGACCCGCGTGACCGGCCACGTTCGGCCTTCGTCATAGCTTAGTTTCACCGAGAAGTTCCGGCGATCACGAGTCTTGCCCGGCTCCTCCTTGCCATCCGCACGGGAGAGACTGTCCGGATTGCAGAACAGGATGCGGTTCTTGCCGCCATCCTGCGCGAGTGAGTAGCGGATGATACTCGCCATGCAGATCGGTTCGAGCAGGGCGTCGTCGAACTTCGGTGTACTCCAGTTGGTCGCGCCATCCTTGCTGATCGTCACGAGCCGCCGGTGCGCCTTTGATTCACTGCGCACATTCAGCATCACGCGCCCATCGGCCAGTTCGATGGCCACGGTTTCGTTGGGGTTGATCCATTCGTCGGTGCACGGCACCGCGATCTCGCTCGCGTGCCAGGTCTTGCCCTGGTCGTCGCTGAAGATCGTCGCGGTCACCGAGGGACGGTGCGCATTGCCTCCCGTGGCGGTGGAAAGCCACACGGGCACGACCAGTCGGCCAGTCTTGAGTTGAATGCCGTGGTCCGGCCCGGTCGCAAGCACCTTCCATGGATAAGTAGATTGAAAACCGTTGAACGCGCTCGTGATTTCCACCGGTGTGCTCCAGCTTTCACCGTCATCGGTGCTGCGTTGATAGAAGCAGCGCATGTATTCGAGGCAGAAAAGCATGTGCACCGTGCCGTCGCGGTCCGCGATCAGCACCGGATTATTGTACGTGACGTCATGGGGATCCACACCCTTCACGGCCAGCGAAAAGGGGTTCTTCGTTTTCGGTCCCGGCACGTTTGCAATGCTTTTCATCGCGCTCCACGTCTTGCCTTCATCGGTCGAGCGGCGCAGCACAATCTCGATCTGATCCCAGTCGCCGCCCTTCTTGCGCGCCTCGCACCACGCGAGCACCGTTCCCTTGGCCGTGACCACGATGCCGGGAATGTGGAAAATCTTGTACCCGCCATCGCCCGCGGTGAAGAGATCGCTCTTCTCGATGAAAGGTTCCGCCGCGAAGGCGGTATGGAACGACAGGACGACGACGAGACAGCGAAGGAGGAGGGAACGCATGGCGCGAATGTGCAGCTAGGGCCTTCCAAAGCAAAGCTGCCGTTACTGGTCACTTCAGTTGACCAGTCACCGTGTCGTGGCCCTCCATCCCAATCGCTTGACCTTCGCGCCCGACCACCAAGTATCCCCTCATGCGCCTTACGCCCTCCTCCCTGCCCCGTGCGCTCGTCGCTGCTCTTCTGCTCTTCTCTGTTTCCAAGGCGCGGGCGGGCGATCAGCCCTTCTGCCTCCAGATCGTCGATGCCGCCACCGGCCGCGGCGTCCCACTGGTGGAACTCGAGACGATGGACAACCAGCTCTACGTCACCGACAGCGCGGGCCGCGTCGCCTTCCACGAGCCGGGCCAGATGAACATCGCGGTCTGGTTTTCCATGCGCTCGCCCGGCTACGAATTCCCGACCGATGGCTTCAACATGACCGGCCAGCGCTTCACCACCCAGCCGGGCGAACGCGCCGTGCTCAAGATCAAGCGGCTCAACATCGCCGAGCGCCTCTATCGCCTCACCGGCCAGGGTATCTACCGCGACAGCGTGTTGCTCGACGAAAAAGTCCCGCTCGCCGAGCCGCTGACCAACGGCGGCGTGGTCGGCCAGGACTCCGTGCAATCGGTCGTCTATCGCGGGCGCATCTTCTGGCTGTGGGGCGACACCATGCGCCTGTCTTATCCGCTCGGAAATTTTCGCACCGCTTGCGCGTGGTCCGACTTGCCGGAGAAAGGCGGCCTGTCTCCGGACCAGGGCGTGAACCTCCACTACATTACCGACAAGGACGGCTTCGCTCGCGAGATGTGCCCGCTGGACCGCAAGGAAGGCGTCGTCTGGCTCTTCGGTCTCGCCGTCGTCCGCGATGAGAAAGGCGCCGAGCGGCTCGTCGCCCACTACGCACGCCGCGGCGGCCTGGAGAAATTGTTCGAGCACGGCATCGCCGTTTTCAACGACCAGAACGAGGTCTTCGAGCGCGCCGCCACCCTGCCCTTGAATGAAAAATGGCGCTACCCCCGCGGCCGCGTCACGAATGTCCGCGAGAGCGATACCGACTATCTCTACTTCGGCGACGCCGGTCCAAGCGTTCGCGTCCCCGCGCGGCTGCGCGATGTCTGCGACCCCGCCCAATATGAAGCGTGGACCTGCCTCGGCGAGACCGGCCCGCGCCGTCGCGCCGACGGCACACTCGACTTCGCCTGGCGCAAGGACGCCCCTCCCGCCGAGTCCCCCGAGGAAGCGCAGCTCGTCCAGCGTCACTTCATTAAACCCGAGGAATGCCGGGCCCTGCCCGAGGACGTCGCCACGCACCAGCGCATCACCTTGCACGAAGGCAGCGTCTGCTGGAACGCCTACCGCCGGCGCTGGGTGCTCATCGCCGTGCAACAAGGCGGCAAACCGTCCTACCTCGGCGAAGTCTGGTACGCCGAAGCCGCCGCCCCCACCGGCCCATGGACGCACGCCGTGAAGATCCTCACCCACGACCACTACTCCTTCTACAATCCCACGCAGCACTCCTTCTTCGATGAAGACGGTGGCCGCCGCATCTACTTCGAGGGCACCTACAGCTTCACTTTCTCCGGTCGCAAAGACCGCACCCCACACTACGATTACAACCAAATCCTCTACCGCCTCGACCTCGCCGACCCGCGCTTGAAACCCGCGCAGCCGTAAATTGCGGGGCGGTTGGAGTCCGCGGCTTCCCTTTCCTCCTTGGGTTCACAACGCGCCGGGGTTGTAATCGATACCCGCCGTCTCCCCCCATGAAACTGCCGCTCCTCACGCTTTTCGCGCTCGCGTCTTCCGCCCTCGCCGTCGACGGCAATCGGCTCACCTACCTTGACGACGACTCCCCGTTTTGGCCCACCGCGCAGTCGCCGAAATTCACCACGCCGCAATGGATCGGCGAGCCGGGAGTGGACGCCGTCGTCATCCTCGCCATCGACGACATGCGCAATGCGCCGAACACGCCCGAAGGTAAACCCGGCACCGCAAAGTACGAAACCTTCCTGCGCCCCATCCTCGATCGACTCAAAAAGATCGACCCCGCCCATGGCGGCGATGGCCGCGCGCCATTGAGCATCATGACCAACACGGTCACACCCGACGATCCGCAACTCGCCGCCTGGCTGCGCGAAGGCGTGACCATCGAAAGCCACACGCTCACCCATCCCTGCCCCTGCCTCGGCAAAGCGACCTTCGAGGAAGCCCAGCGCGTCTATCACGACAGCGTCGATCTCCTCTCCAGCATCCCGGGCAATCAGCCTGTCGCCTTCCGCATGCCGTGCTGCGATTCGATGAACTCGGCGAGCCCGCGTTTCTACTCCGAGATCTTCAACCGCACGAGCCCGCAAGGCCACTGGCTCTCGATCGACTCCTCCGTCTTCACCCTGCCTCCCGGCGAACGCTTCCGGAAATATTTCCCCGATGCCATGCGCCCGCCGATGAAGCGCTCCCTCGGCGATTACGCCGGCTTCATCGACGACTATCCGTATCCCTATGTCATCGGAAAGCTGTGCTGGGAATTTCCCTGCATGGTCCCGAGCGATTGGGAGTCCTTCAACGTACAGAGCGCGAATTCGCCCGTGATGCTCGACGACTGGAAAGCCGCGCTCGACCACATCGTCGAGAAGCAAGGCGTCTTCACCGCCGTCTTTCATCCCCACGGCTGGAGCGCCCCGCAGCAATGGGTGGACTTCATCGACTACGCCGAAAAAACCTACGGTAAGCGTGTGAAATTCCTCAATTTCCGCGAGGCCCTGGAGCGGCTGGAGAAGAATGCGCTCGGCGGCCGGGAACTGCGCTCCCCGTACGGTCCCGACAATGGCGTGCGGCTGCTCGATGTGAACGCGGATGGTTTCATGGACGTCGTCATCGGCGCCGCCAACCAGCCGGTGACTCGCGTGTGGCAGCCGACGGAGCAGCGCTGGAGCGAGAGCAAGACGCCCGCAAACTTCGTCCGCTTCGGCGATGACGGCGGTATCTCGACCGGCGCGGAGTTTGGCGTCCTTCGGGATTCCGCAGCTCCCTCGCTGTTCGTCCCCGGGCACCCCGCCGCGGCATGGACTTACCGCGACGGCGGCTGGCAACCCGATGAAGCGCTCACCCACAGCTTTCCCGATGCCGATCAAATCCGCTTCCGCGATTTCGATCACGACGGCATCTGCGAGTTGCTCACCAATCGCGGCATCTTCCTCTGGAGCGAAAAAGAAAACCGCTGGCAGGTCGCCGATTTCACCTTGCCGCCGGATTGCGCACTCTTCGACGCCCAAGGCCGTGACAACGGCCTGCGCTTCGTCGACCTCAACGGCGACGGCTTCGAGGACGTCATCCAGTCGAACGACCACGGCTACGCCATCTACCTCTGGGCCGGCACGGTCAAAGCCAGGCTCGGCTGGAGCCGCGGCTGGCCACATCTCGTGAGCAAAGGCCCCGCCACCACCGATCTCGCGCATGCCAAAATCCTGCCCTTCGTGAAGGACGGCCAAAACTACGGCGCGTGGGTCCACGGCGACCGCCTCGTCTGGCAAAACGAGGCGCTCTATTCGCCCGAATCCGACACCGTGCAACGCACCTTCAAGGAACTCATCGCCTTCGAAATGCCGCCGCCCAAATCGCCCACGGATTCGCTCGCCGCCATGCAATTGCCTCCCGGCTTTACCGCCGAGCTCGTCGCCTCCGAGCCCTTAATCGAAAGCCCCGTCGCCTTCGACTGGGACGCGCAAGGCCGCCTCTGGGTCGTCGAGATGCCCGACTATCCGCTCGGCATGGATGGCAAAGGCCAGCCCGGCGGCAAGGTCAAGATCCTCACCGCCTCCCAGGGCGACGGCCACTACGACCACGCCACCACCTTCCTCGAGGGCCTGCCTTTCCCCAATGGCATCATGCCGTGGCGCAATGGCGTCATCGTCTCGTCCTCGCCCAACATCCTCTTCGCCGCCGAAGCCGACGGCCACGCCACCGAGCAGCGCGTGCTTTTCACCGGCTTCAAGGAAGGCAACCAGCAGCACCGGTTGAACGGCTTTGAACGCGGCCTCGACGGTTGGGTCTACGGCGCGAATGGCGACAGTGGCGGCACGGTCAATGGGGTGAGCATCAGCGGCCGCGACTACCGCTTCCGCCCCGGCTCCGGCGAGTTCGAGGCGGAGAGCGGTTCCACGCAGTACGGCCGCCACCGCGACGACTGGGGCAATTGGTTCGGCAACAACAACTCCACCTGGCTCTGGCACTACACGCTGGAGGATCACTACCTGCGCCGCAATCCGCGCCTCGCCGTCAAGACCACCAAGCAACCGCTGGCCAACTATCCCGATGCCACCCGCGTCTTTCCGGTCAGCGAACTCGCCATCCGCTTCAACGATACCCAGGCCCTCGGCCACGTCACCAGCGGATGCAGCGCCACGCCTTATCGCGACGACCTCTTCGGCCCGGCCTTTGCCACCAGTGTCTTCGCCTGCGAGCCCGTGCACAATGTCATCCACCGCGAAGTGCTCGCGCCCGATGGCGCGACGTTCATCAGCCGCCGCGCGAACGACGAACAGGACCGCGAATTCCTCGCCAGCAAGGACCCGTGGTTCCGCCCGGTCTTCCTCAAGACCGGCCCCGATGGCGCGCTCTACGTCGCGGATTTCTACCGCTTCGTCCTCGAGCATCCCGAATGGATCGCCCCGGAAACACTCAGCCGTCTCGACGTGCGCGCCGGCGCCGACAAAGGCCGCATCTATCGCATTTACCCCACCGGCACAAAGCTCCGCCCCATCCCCAATCTCGCGAAGCTCGACAACACCGCGCTGGCCGCCGCCCTCGACAGCACCAATGGCTGGCAACGCGACACCGCGCAACGCCTCCTCGACGAGCGCGACGCACAGGACGCCGTGCCCGCCGTGAAGAAACTCGTCACATCAGCCCAAAGCGCCAAGGTCCGCGTGCAAGCGCTCGCCACGCTCGACACCCTGCACGCCATCGACGCCGAGACCATCCGCGCCGCCCTGCGCGATCCCCGCCCCGAGGTGCGCACCCAAGCCCTGCGCGTCAGCGAATCCCTCGCCAATCAAACCACCGACGTCCTCCCCGCGCTCATCTCCCTCCTCGACGACGCCGACTTCGTTGTGCGCCACCAGCTCGCGCTGAGCCTCGGAGAATTCCGCGACGAGCGCGCCACCGCCGCCCTCGGCACGCTGGCCGAACGCGAAGGCGAAAACCCACAGATGCGCCTCGCCATCCTCTCTTCGCTCACCCCAGAGAATCCCCTCTTCGCCAAACTCAACGTCGCCAACGCCACCGCGATCCCGAAGATCGTCCTGCCCAAGCCGAGCACCCCCGATCGCGCCAAGGTCATCGCCAGCTACGCCGGCGTCGCCGGGCTCCAGGGCGCGCCCGCTCACGGCCACGAGCTGTATCTGCAGCAATGCAGCATCTGCCATCGCGTGAAGGGCGAAGGCCACGAAGTCGGCCCCGATCTTGGCATGGTCGGCGACAAGCCTATCGACTGGCTGCTCACCGCCATCTTCGACCCCAGCGCCGCCGTCGAAGCGCGTTACCAATTGCACACCCTCAAGCTCAAGAATGGCACCGAACTCGCCGGCATCATCTCCGCCGAAACCGCCAACAACCTCGTCCTCCGCCTCCCCGGCGGCACCGACCTCCCCGTCCTCCGCGCCGACCTGACCAGCGACCAGGCCACCACCCGCTCCCTCATGCCCGAAGGCCTCGAAACCGTCTTGAAACCCCAGGACGTCGCCGACGTCATCTCCTACCTCCGCGCCAAATGAAACCAACGGGTTATTTAACCGCCGAGGCGCAGAGACGCAGAGGAAGACAATGATGGCTATCGTTCTGAACTCCTTTCCATCCCTCCGCGCCTCCGCGCCTCGGCGGTAAAAATCCATATGATCAAAGTCCTCTTCGTCCCCGCGCTTCTCGCCACCCTATTCCTCGCCCCCACCGCGTATTCCGAACCCCCACCCCCGCGCACGATCATCACCTGGGTTCCCTCGTACGGCATCG
>NZ_JBDUCX010000137.1:0-17558 GCF_040003245.1 Chthoniobacter sp. | reverse complement strand
CGCCGGCTCCATCGCCCACGATTTCAACAACCTGCTCACCGTGATCCTCGGCGGCACGGAGTGCGCCATGTTGCACCTCCGTCCGGATCATGAATCCATGCAGTTCCTGCGCACGATCTGGAAGGCCGGGGAAAGCGCGGCGGCGTTGACGCGGCCGTTGCTGACCTTCAGCCGCAACGAGGTGCGCGAGGTGGAAGCGCTGAACCTGAACGAGTGCGTGGAAGAGACCGCGACCCTCGTGCGGCGGCTCATCGGCGTGAACATCGCGGTGAAACTGGATCTCGACCCCGAGTTGCCGCAGATCGTGGGCAACGCCAATCAACTCCAACAGGTGCTGGTGAACCTGGCGGTCAATGCGCGCGATGCCATGAACGGCTCGGGCACGCTGACCATGGCGACTTTCCGCGCCACCGTGGATCCCGAGACGCAATTGCGACACGAGGCCACGGCGGCGGAATGGATCCAGTTGAAGGTGAGCGATTCGGGCTGCGGCATGGATGCGGAGACGAAGGCGCGCATTTTCGAACCGTTCTTCACCACCAAGCCCGCGGGACGCGGTACCGGCCTGGGGCTCGCCACGGTCTTCGGCATCGTGAAGCAAGCGGGCGGGTTCCTCGAGGTGGAGAGCGAAGTCGGCGTGGGCACGAGCTTCTGCCTCTACATTCCGGTGACGGAGAAGCCGGTCGAGGCGGCTGCGCCGGAGCCGGCGGCGGCGGCGATGGTGGCGGGCTCCGGTGGGGAAACGATCCTGCTGGTGGAAGATGAAGAGGAGATCCGCGAGCTGGCCACCATTATGCTGGAGGGCAGGGGCTACCATGTCATCTCGGCGCCCGACGCCGAAGAGGCGATGGTCCTCGCCGAGAAACACGGGATGGGCATCCAGGCGCTGATCACGGACGTGGTCATGCCGCGGATCAATGGCGTGCAACTGGCGGAAATCCTGGCGAAGAAGATGCCGCACTTGCGGATCCTTTTCGTCTCGGGGCACTGCCGTGAATCCGTCTCGCCGGAGACGCTGGCGGCAAACCGCGCCGAGTATTTGCAAAAGCCGTATCGGAGTGAGTCGCTGATCGCCGCGGTGCAGCAAGTTCTGGCGGCCTAAGCTCCGGCGAACAGGCCTCCCTTTTCCCCCGCTGAGTCCATGCTGGACATGCGGCACAACGGTGCGCAGGTTGAGGCAATGTCATTTAAAGATTTTGGCCTCCTCGATGAGGTCGTTCGCGGTGTGGAATCGATGGGCTATGTCGATCCTACACCCATCCAATTACGCGCTTTTCCGCTCATTCTCGCCGGCAAGGATATGATGGGCTCGGCCCAGACGGGCACCGGGAAGACAGCCGCGTTTGGCCTGCCCATCCTTTCGATGCTGAAGACCCATGGCAAAATGCGCGCGCTCATCCTCGAGCCCACTCGCGAGCTGGCGGCGCAGGTGGAGACGGCTTTCCGGGACTTTGCGCGCTTCATGGATGTGACGGTGGGGTTGGTCTACGGTGGTGTGGGCTATGGCAAGCAGCGGGAGTTTTTGCAGAAGGGCGTGGACGTGATGGTGGCGACGCCCGGGCGGTTGCTGGATTTCATCGAGGACGGGACCGCGAAGCTGGATGACATCGAATACCTGGTGCTGGATGAAGTGGACCGCATGCTCGACATGGGCTTTCTCCCGCAAGTGCGCCGGATCGTGGATCGGCTGCCCAAGAAACGGCAAACGCTGTTCTTCTCGGCCACACTTCCGCCGGAGCTGGAGACGATGACGAAGTGGCTGCTCAAGGATCCCGAGCAAGTGGAGATCGGGCAGCGGCGTTCCCCGGCAGAGACCGTGACGCATGCGCTGTATCCCGTGGCGAAGGACCAGAAGTTCGAGCTGCTCATCGCATTGCTCGAGCACACGAAATTCGATTCGGCGATCATCTTCACCAGCACGAAAGTGATGGCCGATCGCGTGGCCCATCAGCTCAAGGACTTGAAGCACTCCGTGGCCGTGCTGCATTCCAATCGCACGCAGAGCGAGCGCGAGGATGCGCTGGCGGGATTCAAGAGCGGCAAGTACGAGGTCATGGTGGCGACGGATATCGCCGCGCGCGGACTGGATATCGCGGGCGTGTCGCACGTGGTGAACTATGACGTGCCGCAGCATCCCGAGGATTACGTGCATCGCATCGGGCGGACGGGGCGCGCGCTCCAGGTGGGCGATGCGGTGACGATTTTCACGGCGGAGGAGATCGACCATGTGCGTTCGATCGAGCGGTTCATCGGGACGGGGATCAAGCGGGTGAAGCTGGAAGGCTTCAACTACCTCTACACCGCGCTCTTCAACGAATCCGACATCCCCGCGGGCGGCGTCGGCAAGGGCGTGCGGACGGCGCGGGGCTATAGCTTCGGCGCGCGGCGGAAGAAGTAGACGCGCTCGATTTTGGGGCCAGGGCAGAAAGGGCATTTTTTATTTGCCAAAAAATGCCACTTTTTCGCAACAGAGCCAATGGAACCAACCAAGCCAATGGAGCCAATGGAGGCCCGGCCTGGGGGACACCGATAGGGTGAAGGAGGATGACCGTCGAATGAAGGTGCAGTACGAAAGGCTTCTCGTCGTGCGTCCTTCCGGTCATTAGTCACTTCCCATGCCTCCCCCGGTCGCACCACACTCTTTCCAAACGACGCGTTGGACGACGGTGCGGCGGGCGGTGGGGAGTGATGATGCGAAAGCGCGTGAGGCTTTGGCGACCTTGTGCGCCGGATATTGGTATCCGATCTACGCGTTCGTCCGCCGCTCGGGCAAAGGCCCGCACGATGCCGAGGATCTCACGCAAGGATTCATCCTGCGGCTGTTGGAGAAGGGGATTCTTGCCGATGCCGACCCGGCGAAGGGCAAGCTGCGCACCTTCCTGCTCTCGTGCGTGCGTCACTTTTTGTCCGATGATCACGACCGGGCCAACGCGCAAAAACGCGGCGCCGCCGTGACCTCGAGTTTCGACGCCGTGCAGGCGGAGGAACGCTACGCGATCGAGCCGATGGATGAATTGACGCCCGACCGCCTCTTCCAGCGGCGCTGGGCGCTCACGCTCCTCGATCAAACGCTCCAGATGCTGGCCACGGAGTACGGCGCGCAAGGCAAGGCGGATATGTTTGCCGCGCTGCGTCCGTTTCTCGGCTTCGGCACCGGCGCGGTGAAATCGTATGAAGAACTCTCGCCCGAACTCGGGGTGCCCATCGGCACGCTCAAGAACCTCGTCTTCCGCTTGCGCGAACGCTGGCGTGCCCTGCTCATGGAACAAGTCGCGGCGACGCTCGACGACCCTACGCCGGAGGAGATTCGCGCGGAACTTTCGGAGTTGATCGGCTGCGTCTGAGGTAGCGGCGGCGACTTTCTTTTAAAAGTTGCGGAGGGGGTGCAACCCCGGCGGAGGGAATCCTAAGGACTGGGTAGAAACCAACCGCCCAAGGCGTGCTGCACGGGAACCGTGGCCGCGCGGGGCAACTAACAAAAGTCCTACGGGCATCGAGAGCGACCTATGAAAATCCAGCCTTCACGCATTCCCACATTGATTATGGCCGCAGTGGCGTTGTGGCCGATGGCGGCCTTCACGCAGCAGGCCCTTTACGCCGCAGTGCCGGGGTCCACCCCGGTGCCGCCGGGCGGTACGCCGGGCATCGCCATTGCCGGCATCAGCGAAGATCACACCTCCGTGCTCATGGCGACCGGCGGCCATAGCCAGGAACTCGGGGATGTGCACGCGGTGCTCGCCCGCTTTGGCAAGGCGAGCGACGATGGTGCGCCGCATCCGGAGGCCTTCATTTATCCGGGCATCCGCTATCTCACGCCGTGGCGCGACGTGGAGAAGATCCTGGTGCCGTTCAATACCGGGATGAGGAACGGCGACAAGATTGCCTGCGCGGGCTTTCCGGAAGGCTTGAACTGGGTTCGCTACGATGGGCGCTGGGTGTTCAACAACCACGCCTACAATCACCTCTTTATCGTGAAGGACATCCGCAGCCAGGTGGTCTGCATCGAGTTTCTCCAGGAGCACGGTTCGTGGAGGCAAGACTGGCCGAGCCTGCCCGGAAACTGGCACGTGATCGACTACGTGAACGCGGAGGTGAAGGGCCAGCCGCGCGTCCAGATCATCACGCAGGTCTTCGACGATCGCGGGGCCGGCCATCGCATCGTGGTCCACACCACGAGCCCGCAAATCAAGCGCACGGTCACCCTGTTCCTGCCGCAACCGCTGGTGAACCTCATGCTCGCGTGCACGCAGACGACACCCGCCGCACCTAACAAATGAACCTCTGCCAAACCAACCAACCCATGACCATGAAAACAAACATCCACCGCCTCCTGCTTTTCCTCGCCGCGCTCTGTCTCGCCTCCCCGCTCCTTCACGCCCAGGAACAAGTGATGGTGCGGGCGCGCGTTTTCAACGTGCCCAAAAACGCCGCGGACGCTCTGATGGCCTCATCGGATTTGCACAGCGGGGTGCGCGAAACGCTAGTCCGACTTCAGGAACTCGTGGCCCGCAATCAAGCGACGATCATGGCCAACCCGAGCGTCCAAACGAAAATCGGCGCCATGGCGACCAGCGATGGAGTCATGAAATTCATGGCGCAGGTGGCCAAACAAGGGAGCGAGCTGGATGTGGAAGCCCACATGCTGTATGGCGAACAGTCCTTGCGCACCTCGCATCACGTGAAGCGCGGCGAGAGCGTCTTCATGGGCAGTTTTGACGCGGCGTCGGGCGGCAACGGAACGGCAGGATCGATCCTGGTCTTTCTGACCATCCAATGAATTGACCGGCTGCTGCGACTGACTAGCGGGGTTCAATGAATGTCGTAGCCGCGCCTGGCGAATGACGACCGGGAATTTAACGCAGAGGGCGCAGAGGAGCGAGAGAGGGCCGCAGAGGGAGAAAAAGACTCTGCCTCCTCGGCCCTCTGCGTTAACCACGAGCGGTGGCTATAGTTTTAGTTGAACTGCTCTAGTCCCGCGCTCCCGGCTTGCCATCGGTTTTCAATTTGAAAACTTACTTTGAGGAAAGTGACTGCAACCCGGGCTGGCAGATTCCGTAGGACTTGATAGAACCGGGGCGCTTCCGCGAATCGGTTTTCACGTAAACTTCCCACGGCAAAAATCATGGCTGACGAAAATCCTGGCGCTGCGAAGCCGCCCGCTGACGGGCCCTCCCATCTCGGCGGGCTCGATCCCGGCGAGTTGCTGGCTCGCGGGTTGCATACGGTGAAACCCTCCGTCAGCACTGGTGGCTGGGAGCCGCCGACGCCGGAAACGGTGGGGCGGTTGCTGCCGCAATACCGGATTGAGAAGCTCATCGGTCGGGGTGGCATGGGTGCGGTTTACAAGGGCATCCAACTGAACCTGGATCGCCCGGTGGCCATCAAGCTGCTGCCCGCGGAGATCGCGGCAGACGCGCAATTCGTCACCCGCTTCGAACGCGAAGCGCGCACGCTGGCCAGGCTCCAGCATTCGCGCATCGTGACCATCCACGATTTCGGCCGAACGAGTGAAGGGCATCTCTACTTCGTCATGGAGTATATCGATGGCACGGACCTGCGCCGTATCCTCAAGGGGCCGGGGCTGGACCCGGAACAGGCGCTCGCCGTTGTCGGCCAGCTTTGCGATGCGCTCCAGGCGGCGCATCGCGAAGGGATCGTCCATCGCGACATCAAGCCGGAGAATGTGCTCATCACCAAGGATGGCTACGTGAAGCTGGCGGACTTCGGACTGTCGCGACCGCCGCAAGAGGAGGGTTCTTCCGCGCTGACCAATACCAACGTGATCATGGGCACGCCCGATTACATGGCGCCCGAGCAGCGCGACGGTGCCGGGAAGGCGGATCATCGCTCGGACATCTTTGCGCTCGGCGTGATGTTTTACGAGATGCTGACCGGTCGGACACCCCGGGGAGTATTCGATCCCCCATCACGCAAAGTGCGGGTCGATGTGCGGATCGACGAAGTGGTGCTGAAGGCGCTCCAATCCGAGCCGGAGCGCCGTTATCAAAAGGCCAGCGAGATGAAGACAGCCGTGGAGCATATCCGGACCACGCCGTTACCTTCCGCGCCCGCGCCCAAACAGGTGGCGCCGACTCCCGCCCGTTTGGGCAAGGTCTGGCGCATGGTGCTGGGGCTCGCGGCGCTCGCTTCGGTGGCGCTCCTGCTTTTGTCGGTGGCGGCGTTTTTCTGGTGGGGAAAAAGCCCGCGTGCTTCTTCCAGGCAGGGCAGTGGCGTCTTGACGGCCAATCAGCCATTGTCGACCGCGACGAAAGAAAAACCGTTCGTCAACTCATTAGGGATGAAGTTTGTCCCGGTGCTGGGGACGGCGGTGCTTTTCAGTATTTGGGACACCCGAGTCCAAGATTACCGGATATTTGCCGAGGAAACAGCGCGGGAATGGCCGCGGCCGGATTTTCCGCAGGGGCCGACGGACCCGGCAATCAATGTAAGCTGGGAGAGTGCGAATGGATTTTGTGTCTGGTTGAGCAGGAAGGAAGGAAGGAAGTACCGCTTGCCCACCGATGCCGAATGGAGCAGGGCCGTGGGTAACCAAAAATATCCTTGGGGAACAACCTGGCCGCCCCCGCAGGAGGCGGGGAATTTCGATCCCAAGGTGCAAGCGGACAATTTTCCCAAGACATCGCCGGTGGGAAAATTCACCGCCAACCGCTACGGGCTTTACGACATGAGCGGAAACGTGTGGCAATGGTGTGCGGACGAGTATCGGGCCACCATGAACGACCCCGACGTCTTCAACTACAATGGATTCCTGAGGACGGAACGAGCGCCCAACGGCATCCCCTACCGAGTGTTGCGCGGGGGATCGTGGCGGGCCAATTCAGAAGTCTATCTGCGCTCCTCATCCCACTACATCGAACTGCCCCACAATCGCTCCGATAACTTCGGTTTCCGTGTGGTGCTGGACTCTGCCCCGGTCCCGACTGCTGCTCCGCAAGTCTCCGCTCCGGCGGGTCCGAAGCCGTCGTCGTTGCCGGATATTGCGATGGTGTCGCCGTCGCCCACACCTACTTCGAATGCCACGCCACCTGTACTGGGAAACACGCCGCAGGCGTCCTCCGCCGCAACTGCTGGCGAACGCGAGGCGTTGAAAAAGGCGCTTCTGGCACATACCTGGACGTGGACAGGCGTGGGGTCCGAATCGTTTGCGTGGAAGGAAGTCGTCTTTTGGAGCGATGGAACGATGACGACTTCGACATCAATGAAGGCTCGCTGGAAAATCGTGGGATCGAAATATGTCGGACTGGAGTTCGACGACGGTAAGCAAATATCTATGACCTTTCACTTTGGCCTGGATTACTTCACCGGCTGCCGCGACGACGGCAAAGACATCGTCAACGGATGGGTGAAGGCCGGGCCGGTGGCGGCCAGCAATTCGAGCGTGACGACGACGCTTCCCGCAGCGCAGCCCATTCAGGCAAAGGCCACGCCAGCCGCCGTCCCTGACAAACCGATCGAGCGCAGTGTGCCGCCGGCGACGCCCGCTCCGATCGCTGCGGAGCAGGGTTTTGTGCCGCTGCTCGATGGCACCCATGCGGTCGATTGGATCCAGAAGGGACCTGGCGAAATACGCAGGGAAAATGGAATCGTATCTTCCCGGTGGACGCTTCCGCAGCACGGCGGAAAGTTCGGTTACTACGGCGTTTGTTTTTATAAGGCACAACAGTTCTCCGATTTCGCGCTGCGGGTGGAGTTCCAGACGGATTCCGCCGAGGCCGATTCGGGAGTGTACGTGCGGGTCCCCAGTCCCGAGGCGAGCAAGGCGGACGACACTGGCTACCAAATCCGGCTCGGCGAACATATCGATCCGGCTGGGCCGTCCCTGCGGACGGGAGGAATCGTGCAGTTGCGACCGCCGACGAACACCACGGCAGTTCTCAAAGGAGCATGGAATCGACTGGAGATCATCGCGGTCGGACAGCGATATGCCGTGCGGATTAACGATCAACTGGTGAACGATGCCGTGGGTAACCGTGCGACGAGCGGCTTTATCGGTCTGCAAACGCATTGGAAGGGCGGCGTGCATTTCCGCAACCTGCGGATCAAGGAACTGAGCGGCGCCGCCATCAGCAAGCCTGCGGCGACGCCGGCCAGTGCGCTGCCTGCCGCCAGTCAGCCGGTGCAATTGGCCAATTTCGTGGAGCAGTTGCCGAGGGCGAAAGGCTGGGCGCTCGCGCCATTGAATATTCCCGCGCCCCCGTCGGTGCGGGAGAATGCCACGCTGCTCAAGGTCGGCCTGATCACGGAAGGCACGAAAAGCCCGGTGGAGTGGCGCCCGATCTATAATTCTGCCGCGAGCATGGCCCAGATGATCATCGGCATGTTACAAGAGAGGGAATTGGGCATGCAGCGGGGCACCAACGCGGATCAATGGGACCGGCGGGTCGCGGAAGCGCAGATCTTCCTCGGGGGAGCCGAGACGCAATTCCACGAAATGCTCCAGGCGGTCGGCGGTCTTCCTTCCGTGACCAACAGCGCCGACCCGGCGATGAAGCTGGCGTTTTTTCCTCTTGTCCCCGGGCCCACGCCCACGCCGCCCCCGAAACCATTGACCGAGGACGAACTGAAGTTTTGGGTCAATGCGGGCGGTCCGAATGGAACCAACTTTGGCAATGGCGAGGCGCATCTGCCTCTGGGCGGAACCATTTCGACGAACTCACCCAAGGGCATCGCGCTGACCGCGACCTGCTATTGGATTGCGGAACGGCGAGGGCATAACACCCTCGTTCCTGTCTTGCCGGGCAACAAACTGAGCTTCACGTGCGATGCCGCTCACCCCTACCACTTCAAGCTTCAGGACGATAAGAGCTTTGTGCGAACCAATGGAGCCACCTATGGGATCTCCAGCGTCACCGGAGCGGGAGAGTATCGCGGCTACATGATCAGCGTCCACAATGCGAAGGGGAAGCGGGTCGCCATCGGCAGCAATCTCCCGGGGCTGGCCCATCTCGCTCCTTAGTGACGCGGGGCAAACCCGCGACTCACTTCTTCGCGCCGGCGATCAGCTTTTCCTCGATTTCGGCGAGGATCGCGTGCGTGGCGTCGCGGTCGAATTTGTAGTCGTCGAGCAGGAAGCGGCCCTCCCGGCCATTGATCTTGTAGCGGACCGTCGCGTAGCCTTTGTTCTCCCATTTTTTTTTGCCCAGCCCCGTGATGGCGTCGAAGGGGATGCGCGTGCCGGCGGGTGAATAGACAGCTGCTTCGTCGGTGCGGAGGACACGGCCCTTTTGCGTCAGCCAATAAGTGAGGACGATGAGGCCGAGGACGAGCGCAAACCCGCCGCAGGCGAACTGCTCCACAATCTTGGCGTGTCCGTGATAATCGGCTGGAACGCGTCCCTGTTGGTGAGGGTCATTCAGCCACGCCTTCCATTCGTCGCTTTTCCAACCGTGTTCCTGAGCCACGGCCGGCCAGTCGGCCAGTGTGCCTGCGTCATTGTATTTTTTCCACTCGTGGTAGCGTCGGTCAGCCGCGGGATAGCCGATCGCGCCATCCCAAAAAAAGTAGAGGCCAAAGCCAATGAAGAAGATGGCAATAAAAAGCTTCTGTTTCTTCCAGATAGGGGTGACGTGAGCTTCGGTGGGCATGGGGGTGGAAAATGTCGAACGATGAATGCCGAATGACGAGCGGATTTCGCAGTGCCGAAGAATTGTGACATTGGCCATCGGCCATCGGGCTTACCCAATCTCGTGATGAATCTGCTGAAACCGGGCGATCCCGGTTTTCAAAAGAGGGATGAATCAGGAATCGGACGAAACGCCTCCGCCCGCCCTCCTTTTTCCTGTTTTCCTGATTCCTCTAATCCTACTCCCCGTTTCGAGTCCGGATGCGCGCGATGGCCCACTGCGCGTGCTCGACGATGAGGGGCTCGGGATCGTGCGCGGCTTTTTCGAGGGCGGGCAGATCGTCGCGGGTGCCGATGTTGCCGAGGGCGACACAGACGTTGCGCAGGAAGCCGCGGCGCTTGATGCGCTTGATGGGGGATTTGCGGAAGAGCTGGCGGAAGCTGTCGTCGTCCAGCGCGAGGAAATCGCGCAGCGCCCAGCCGTGGACGTACTCGCGCGCGGCAAAAGCGCTCTCGCTGGAAGCCTGGGCAAAGCGGTTCCACGGGCAGGCGGTGAGGCAATCGTCGCAGCCGTAAATGCGGTCGCCCATGGCCTCGCGGAATTCCTCGGGGATCGCGCCCTTGTTTTCAATGGTGAGGTAGGAGATGCAGCGCCGGGCGTCGAGCTGGCGTGGCGCGGTGATGGCGCCGGTGGGGCAGGCGTCGATGCAGCGGGTGCACCGGCCGCAGTGGTCGGCCATCGGGGCATCGGGGGCGAAGTCGAGCGTGGTGAGGATTTCCGCGAGGAAGAACCAGGTGCCGAGCTTCGGATGAATGAGCATCGTGCTCTTGCCCTGCCAGCCCGCGCCGGCGACCGCCGCGAGGTCGCGCTCGAGCACCGGGCCGGTATCGACATAGCAGCGCTGCCGCCCGCCGCGGGAGATGAGCCATTCGTCGAGCGTGCGCAGCTTCTTTTCGATCACGTCATGATAGTCATCGCCCCAAGCGTATTGGGCGATGCGCCCGTGCGCCTGGCCATCCGGCTTTTCGCCTTCGCCGCTCCAATAGTTCATCGCCAGCACGATGATGCTGCGGGCGCCCGGCAGCACCTGCTGCGGGTCCGTGCGCCGCTGCTCGTTGCGCTCCAGCCACGCCATTTCGCCCGCGCGCCCGTCGGCCAGCCAGGCCCGGAACTCTGCGGCATGTGGCGGGGTGACGCAGGCGGCGATGCGGCAGACGTCAAAACCGAGTTGCTGGGCGAGCGTGGCGAGCTCTTCTTTCACGTCACAGTCTGCCACGAAAAGGCGCGGCGCGCCTCGGCGATCACCACGTTCGCGGCGTCGTCATGCGCGAGCGTTGACGAATCGAGCGTGAACTGGGCGGCCCCCTCGTAGAGCGGGCGGCGTTGCTCGAGCAACTCGTGCACCGTGGCGCGCGGGTCGTCGGTTTGCAGCAAGGGGCGCTTCTTGTTGCGTGAAACGCGCTCGAAAATGACCTCTTCGCTGGCGGTCAGCCAGACGACGAGGCCGAGTTCGCGGAGGAGTTCCCGATTCTCCGGGCGCAGGACGATGCCGCCGCCCGTGGAAAAGACGGCGCGATTCAGGTTGCCGAGCGAGCGCAGGACGGCGGTTTCCTGTTCGCGAAACCACGGCTCACCGTGCCGGGCGAAGATTTCCGCGACCTGCATCCCCGCCCGTTCCACCACCACGGCATCGGTATCGATGAACTGAAAGCCCAGGCGATGCGCGACCAGTCGTCCGATGGACGTCTTGCCACTGCCCATGAAGCCGATGAAGACGATGTTGTTGCGCATGCCCGGGCATTCTTGCCCAAACTGATGGCGCGTGCCAAAGGCATTCGGCATTGCCTCGCGCCGCGGGCCACGCTCCAATGCAGCCCCTATGAGTTCCACCAACCCCCTCGTTGCCGTCGTCATGGGCAGCACTTCCGACTGGGAGACGCTGCGTCATGCCTCGGAAATGCTGGAGAAATTTGGCGTCCCGCACGAGCAGCGCGTCGTCTCCGCGCACCGTACGCCGGTCTTGATGGCGGAGTTTGCGCGCGACGCGGCCGGGCGGGGGATTCAGGTCATCATTGCCGGTGCCGGCGGTGCGGCGCATCTGCCGGGCATGATCGCCGCCCACACGCCGCTGCCCGTGCTCGGGGTGCCGGTGGAGAGCAAGGTCTTGCGGGGGATGGATTCGCTACTTTCGATCGTGCAAATGCCAGCGGGGATTCCGGTCGGCACGCTGGCCATCGGCGAAGCGGGAGCGAAGAATGCCGGTTTGCTCGCGATCAGCATCCTCGCCCTGAATGACCCGGAACTACGCGGCGCCCTCGACCGTTATCGCGAGCACCAGACTTCGTCTGTGCTGGCGGCACGGCTGCCGTAGTACGTTGTCCGCCAACCCCTTTACGGAAAAACGCCTATGCCTTCCCCACGCATCTATCTCCCCGGCAGCACCATCGGCGTGATGGGCGGCGGCCAGCTCGGGCGCATGTTTGCCATCGCCGCGCGGCGCATGGGCTATCGCGTCCACACGTTTTCACCGGATGAAGACACGCCGACCGGCCAACTGGCAGACCGGGAGGTGGCGGCGCGTTACGACGACGCGGAAGCGGTGCGCGATTTTGCCCGCGGGATCGATGTGCTGACATTCGAGTTTGAAAATGTGCCGACGCAGACCGTGGAATGGGCGGCGGAGTTCTGCGAGGTGCGCCCTTCGGCGAATGTCCTGCACATCTGCCAGCATCGGCTGCGCGAGAAGCAGTTCCTCGCGGGCGCAGGCCTGCCGTTGCCGCGTTTCATGCCGGTCAATAGCGCCGCCGAACTGGCGGATGCGCTCACGCACCTGGGTGTCCCCGCGGTGCTCAAGACGGCGGCCTTCGGTTACGACGGCAAGGGCCAGCGCAAGATCGAGCGGCGCGAAGACCCGGCGAAGGTGTGGGAGGAATTCGGCGGCGGCCATGCCGTGCTGGAGCAGTTCGTGGAATTCGAAAAGGAAGTCTCGGTCATCGTGGCGCGGGGCGCGGATGGTCAGATGGCCGCCTACCCGGTGTGTGAGAATTTGCATCGCAATCACATCCTCGATGTCACGGTCGTGCCGGCGGGGATCGACGCCGAGGTGGATGTGCAGGCGCGGGTGCTCGCCGGCGAAGTCGCCGAAAAGCTCGGCCTTGTGGGCCTCCTCGCGGTCGAGATGTTTCTGCTCAAGGATGGCGCGCTGCTCATCAATGAACTCGCGCCCCGCCCGCACAACAGCGGCCATTTTTCTTTCGACGCCAGCATCACGAGCCAGTTCGAGCAGCAGTTGCGCGCCGTCTGCGGTCTGCCGCTGGGCAGCACTGAATCGCTGCGGCCCGCGGCCATGGTGAACCTGCTTGGCGATCTCTGGGCGAAGGGCGAGCCCAATTGGGCGGCGGCGGCGGCGATGCCGCGGGTGAAGATCCATCTTTACGGCAAAGCGGAGCCGCGCCCGGGGCGCAAAATGGGGCATCTGGTGGCTTTTGGGAGTTCCGCGGAAGAAGCCATGCACCATGCCCTGGATGCGCGCGCGGCGTTGATCAAAGCAGGTGCGCCGGCCGCGAAACGCCGGGCGCCCGCGAAGACTGCCCGCTGAGTGGAAACACAAATCCTCGCCACCAATACGCCGCGCCGGCTCTCAGCGGCCGTGAAGGCGGCTGCCGGCGTGCTCGCGGATGGACAAACCGTGGCCCTGCCGACGGAGACGGTCTATGGGCTGGCCGCCGATGCGTTGCGCCCCGACGCGGTCCTCCAGATTTTCGAGGCCAAAGAGCGACCGTTCTTCGACCCGCTCATCGTGCACCTGCCATCCCGGGACTGGCTCGATCGCGTCACGCAGATCCCAAATGGAAGCCGCGCGATGGTCGAGGCGCTGGTCACCAAGTTCTGGCCCGGCCCATTGACGCTCGTGCTCCCGCGCCAGTTGATCGTGCCGGATATCGTGACCGCCGGGCTCGATACCGTGGCTGTGCGAATGAGCGCGCATCCGGTTTTCCGCGCGGTGGTGGAGCATTTCGGTCACCCCCTCGCGGCGCCCAGCGCGAATCGCTTCGGCCGCATCAGCCCGACCACGGCCGAGCATGTGCGGAGCGAACTCGACGAGCGCATCCCGCTCATCGTGGACGGCGGCCCCACCGAGCACGGCGTGGAGTCCACCATCGTCAAGGTCGAGGCGGGGGAATTGCGCCTGCTGCGCGCGGGACCCATCACGCCGGAGGATCTCGGCGGTGTTTTCCAGGAGCTGTGCGAAGCGCGGGATTACCGTCCGACCGAAGAGGAATTCGCCCGATTCTACGAAGGCCTCGGCGTCAATTTTTCGGCGATGTTGCGCGGCGAAGACAGCGTGAACGTGGAAGCGCCGGGCCAATTGGCCAGTCATTATGCCCCACGGACGCCGCTGCGGCTCATTGCCCCGGGCGTGGCCGTGCTCATCTACGATCAGGAAAACCAAGTGCCGGCGCGGCTCGGGTCGCTTGCGTTTCAAGCGCCATCGACGGCCGCCGAATTCGCCTGCGAAGAAATCCTTTCGCCGACCGGTGATCTGCGCGAGGCGGCGGCGACGCTCTTCGCCAAGATGCGCCGCCTCGATGAGGCGGGACTCGACATGATAATCGCCGAACAGGTGCCTGAGCGTGGACTTGGCATTGCCATCATGGACCGTCTTCGCAAGGCTTCGGCGCAACATGTCTGAAAAGCCCGCGGCGCCTGCCAACAAGATCAGTACCAAAGCCGCGGGTCTGGTGAGCCTCGCCGTGATGTCGAGCCGCGTGCTCGGTCTCCTGCGCGATCAAATTTTCGCCGCGCTCTTCGGCGCCAGCGCGCAAATGGACGCCTTCGTCACGGCGTTCCGCGCTCCGAATTTGCTGCGCGATCTTTTCGCCGAGGGCGCGTTGTCCACCGCCTTCATCACCACTTTTTCCGAGAAGATCACCAAGGAAGGCGACGGCGCCGCGTGGCGCCTGGCCAATAAGGTCGCGACGCTCGCGGCGGTCTTCATGAGCCTGGTCACCCTGCTCGGCATCTGGGGCGCGCCGCTCATCACCCATCTGCTTGCCGGGGGCTTCGATGCGGAAAAGATGGCCCTCACGGTGAAGCTCACGCGCATCATGTTTCCCTTCATCGCGCTCGTGTCGCTCGCGGCGCTGGTCATGGGCATGCTCAATGCCAAAAACGTCTTCGGCATGCCGGCCATGGCGTCCACTTTTTTCAACATCGGCTCGATCGCCGGCGGCCTCGCTTTCGGGTGGTGGCTCGATCCGCACTTCGGCACGAAGCAGTACGGCACCGGTTCGCTGGTGGGCATGGCGATCGGCGTCTTGATCGGCGGCCTGGCGCAATTGGTCGTGCAATTCCCATCGCTGCGCCGGGTGGGCTATCATTTTCGGCCCGACTTTCAATGGCGCGACCCGGGCGTGCGGCGCATCCTGCTCCTCATGGGCCCGGCGGTGATCGCGGCGAGCGCGGTGCAGGTGAATGTGATGGTCAACGGCAACTTCGCTTCCCACTTGAGCAATGGCGCAGTGAGTTGGCTCAGCTATGCCTTTCGCTTGATGCAATTGCCCATCGGCATTTTCGGCGTGGCGATCAGCACGGTTACGCTGCCTGTAATCACGCGCAGTGCCGCGGTAGGCAACCGGGTGGAATTCCGCAGCATCCTCGCCAAGGGCATGCGGCTCGCGTTTTTGCTCACGGTCCCTTCCACGATCGGCCTGGTCATGCTGGCCCGGCCCATTATCGGGCTCATCTACGAGCGCCGCAAATTTAGCCCGGAAGATACCGGGCACACTGCGGAAGCACTCCAATTCTACGCCATCGGCCTGTGCGCCTACGCCGGGATCAAGGTGCTCGCCCCGGCGTTCTACGCCATTGGCAAACGGAATACGCCGATGCTGGTGAGCTTCCTTTCGATCGGCGTGAACTACGGCCTAAATCAGATTTTCACCTTCAATCTCGGCTGGGCCCATCGCGGGCTGGCGTTTTCGACTGGCCTCGTCGCGCTGACGAATTTCGCCCTGCTCTACCTGCTCATGCACAAGGAGGTGAAGCGCCTGGAGACGAGGCAGATGATCGTGACCCTTGCCAAGCTGGCCGTCGCCGGCGGCGTCCTCGCCCTGGTCTGTTGGGCGGGAAATACCTGGGTGCTCGCCGGCTGGTCCGAAGAGGGTTTCCTCGTCCGGGTATTGCTGTTGTTCGTCACCATCGCCGTCGCCGCCACCGTCTTCTTCGCCGTTGCCTTGCTCCTCCGCATGGAGGAACTCGACGACGTGTCGGCGCTGGCCAAGCGCAAGCTCGGCCGCTTCGTGAAGCGCTGAGCCCGATTCATGAAAAGACTCTTTAACCGCCGAGGCGCTGAGACGCGGAGGAAAAGACCGGGACATTCACTCCCTCCGTGCCTCGGCGCCTCCGCTGTTCGAAAAGTTCGTCGTAACTCCCCCTTGGCCTGCGGCGTCTTTACCATGATGATGATTGGCGAAAAGTTCCTCCTCCTGCGTATTTTCCGCTAAACTCCTCCCATGCGCCTGCCCTGGATCAAATTCGTTGCCGTGCTGCTCATCATTTGGGCCGTCGTGGGCGGGGTCATCTATTGGGCACACAGCGTGAAACCCACGCCGGAATCCGTGATGCGCTATCTGGAGGAACACCCGGTCGCCAACGCCTCACCGGAAGACCGCAGCAAGACCGTGGAAAAGATCGCCAAGGATCTCAACCAGCTCCCCTATGAGGAACGGCGCGAGGTTCGCATGAGTCGGAAGCTCAATAAGTTTTTCCGCGGGCTGCCTGCGGACGAGCAGACGCGTTTCCTCGATCTCACCCTGCCCACCGGGTTCAAGCAAATGATGGACGCGCTCAACAAAATGACGCCCGAGAAGCGGAAGGAATTTGTCAACAAGGCGCTGGCCGACGTGAAAAAGCACGAGGGCGACGATGTTCCCGAGGACAAGCGCAACCTCGATGCCAATGGCCAGAAGATGATCGACCAGGGCTTCCGGTCCTTTTATAGCGATGCCAGCGCGGAGACGAAGATGGATGTCGCGCCGCTCATCGAGCAGTTGCAAAAAAACCTCCAGGGCATGCGATGAACCTCCCGGCCCGACGCGCTTTCACGCTCATCGAACTGTTGGTCGTCATCGGCGTCATCGGCATCCTCTCGGCGTTTGCCTATCCCGTTTACCAAAAATCGGTGGAGGGCGGGCGGGCGACGGCGTGCCTTTCCAACCTGCGGCAGATCAGCGGAGGACTGAATGCGTATCTCAATGACAACGACATGAAGATGCCTACGCTGCAAGTCGCGCGCGACAGTCTAAATCAGGACGTGCCGGTGATCGACAACACGCTCGACAAATACCTGACCGCGAAGGGCGTCTTCGCCTGCCCGGCGGATAACAAGAATTTTGCCGCGAAAACCGGCACCAGCTACGGCTGGAACGTGGCGCTCAACGGGCAGGCGGTCGCCAGCCTCAACTTTCTGCAACTCGTCACCGATACCACCCACATCCCGGTCATCTTCGACAAGGAAGGGTTTCATCCCTACCTCAGCGACAAGGTCAACATCCTCTACGCCGATGGTCACGCGACCAAGGACGTGAAATTTTTCACCGGGAATTAATGCGGTCGCGTGGCCACCGTGGAATCGATCGGCCGGGCGAACGTCGCATCTCGCTGCGCCGGCGCCGGCATCGTCAGCATCTGCACCTTGCGCTCGGACTTCACCTGGTCGAGCAGCAGCAGGTAGCGGTTGAGTTGATTTTGGTAAACCAACGCCGCGCGCCCATCGCCGGGGATCAGGCTGTCCTTTTCCGACCGCAGTTTCTGCTGGAGGTTTCGCACCACGTTTTCACGCTCTTCCAGCGACGGTTTGGGGCCAGCGGGATGGAGGGCGGCGTTGAGCAGCCCATCGATTTCGGCCGCGTAATCCGGTGGAGGTGGAGGCGCGGAATTTCCAAACATGTTGAGCGACAAGGGCTGCACCGG
>NZ_JBDUCX010000350.1:0-5192 GCF_040003245.1 Chthoniobacter sp. | reverse complement strand
ACTCGACAAAAAAAGTGCATTGCTCCATTGGCTCTGTTGGCTCCATTGCGGAAAATTTCACGCCCCGTCCGAAATTTCCGCGGTCCGGGATGGGTTTCTGCCAAAGGCCGCAACTAAATGGGCAGCAGCGACTTTCGCGAGTCGTCCGGCCAGGGTGGAACACTACACAAGAATAATGCGTGATTTGTGGGGTCACATCGATTAGGAGCACCGTCCCACGACGCGACTTTTGAGGAGGAAAACGGGAGCTTGTGAAAAAATTCACAAAGTTCTTGCCACTTCCTCGAACGCGCTGTTTTATCTCCCCGGCAATGCTTGAAGTTCGGTCGCGCCCGAGTGCCCCAGCGCGACGGATTTTTCCAGTCGAGTGATATCGACCCCGGATTTCTCGCCCTGCCTAACAAGGAAATGACTAGCCTTCTCCCTCAACCCAGCGCCTGGTCCACCGTCCATCGGTGGCTCCGGCTCATTTTCATTTGCTGTGCGATGTTTGGCATCACCGGCCTGGCCACGCTCGTGGTGCGGGCGGCGGATGAAACTCCCGCGGCCGGCGAGGCCGCTCCGCATGCGGAAAAAGCGGAAAAGCACGAAGGTCTTACGCCCAATGCCCCGGTCCTCATTGATCTCGGCGTTTTCAAGATCACCAATTCCATGGCTTTCACGTGGTTCGTGGCGCTGTGCATCATCGGCTTTGCACAGTATGCGACCCGCTCGATCAAGGAAGTGCCGGAGGGCGCGCAGAACTTCTGGGAATGGCTGGTCGAGAGCCTGCACAATTTCCTGGAAAGCATCATTGGCCACGATCTGGTGAAGAAGACGTTTTGGTTCTTCGCCACGATCTTCATCTTCATCCTCTTCACAAACTGGGCCGGTTTGATCCCCGGCGTGGGCACCATCGGGTGGGGTATCCCGGATGCCCAAGGCGGGCTTCATCATATCGATCGTCCGCTTATCCGCGGCATCAATGCCGACCTGAACATGACGCTCGCGATGTCGCTGATCTTCTTCGCGTGCTGGATCGTCTGGGCGTTTCAGGCCAATGGTTTCGGCGGCCTCATCATGCATATCTTCGGGCCCAAGGGGAACGTGACCAATATCTGGGGCAAGATCGGCATGGGAATCATCTTCGCCATCGTCGGCCTGCTCGAAATCGTCTCGATTGCCTTCCGCCCGGTTTCGCTCAGCTTCCGTCTCTACGGCAACGTCTTCGCCGGGGAGAACATCATGGAATCGATGTCGAACATCGTGCCCTCCCTGTCCTGGCTCATTCCGATTCCGTTCTACTTCATGGAATTGCTGGTCGGCATCGTCCAGGCGCTCGTCTTCATGCTTCTCACCGCGGTGTTCACCTTGCTCATCTGCCAGCAGCACGAAGAGGAACACCACTAATCGATTTCACAAACACTTTCGCCAGCCAGACCGTGCATGTCAGCGGGGGCTGTCGGGAAAACCAAAACCAAATAAAGGAAACATCATGAACATCGCAACCATCCTCGCGGAAGGCGCAGTCGGCATGACGGGCAGCATTCACGTTGGTCTCGCAGCGCTTGGCGCGGCAGTCGGCGTGGGTCTGATCGGCATGGGCGCTTCGTCGGCAGTGGGCCGGAATCCCGGCGCCGCCACCCCGATCCTCGTGCAGGCGATCCTGAGCACCGCCTTCGCTGAAGGCATCGTGTTCTTCGCCATCTACCTCGTACGGTAATTCAATGGCGCGGGGTTGGTCACAGCCTCGCGCCAGTTTCCCTCCGGCTTTTCTTTCATTTCACCTATGGCTTCCCTTCTCATTCTCGCCGCACAAGGCGGCATCGTCGACAATCTGGTCGAAAGCGCCCAGGAAACGGGTCGTGTCTTCGGCGTCAATGCCTGGCTGCTCTTCTCGCAGATCATCAGCTTCTGCATCGTGGCGTTCCTCCTCCAGAAGTTCGCTTACAAGCCGATCCTCACCGTGCTGGAAACGCGCCGGCAGAAAATCGCCGAGGGCCTGGCCAATGCCGAGAAGATTAAGGTGCAGCTCGCGGAATCCGAGGCCCGCGTGCAGGAAATTCTCACCAAGGCCAACGCCGATGCGCAGCGCATGATCGACGAAGCCCGCGCCAGTGCGCAGGTCGTCGCCGACAAGCGCACCCAGCAGGCTATTTCCGAGGCCGAGCAGATCATCGCCAAGGCCCGCGAAGCGACCGGCATCGAGCGCGAAAAGACGCTCTCCGAGCTCAAGCGCGAAGTGGCCCGCCTGGTCATCGACACCACGACCAAGGTCACCGGCCGGGTGCTGACGCAGACCGACCAGAAACGCATCAACGAAGAAGCCGCGCAGCAAGTCGGCGCCTGATTTCATGAAGCTGGACAAGGATTCACGCAAACTCTCCAAGCAGCTCTACAGCGCGAGCTTCAAGGATGGGCGTCTCGATGCCAAGCGCGTCGCCGCCATCGCCAAGGAAGTCGCCGCGAGCAAGCCCCGCAATGCGCTGGGCATCCTCAAGGAATTCCGCCGCCTCGTGCGTCTCGAAGCCGCCCGGCATCACGCCGTCGTCGAGAGTGCCGTGGAGCTCGATGAAGCCATGACCAAGCAGCTCACCGCCAGCCTGCGCGCGCAGTACGGCAAGGACCTGAGCATCGAATTCAATGTTTCGCCCGAATTGCTCGGCGGCCTGCGCATCAAGGTCGGCAGCGATGTCATCGACGGCTCCGTCCGCGAACGCCTCCAACGCCTCGAAGCCCAACTCACTTACGCCTAAGCGCCTCATCCACTTTCACCCCAACCTAATTTTCCCATGAGCAGCATCCTGCAAGAACTCGAAAAACAAATCGGCGGCCTCAAGACCAGCACGAGCAAATCCAACGTCGGCGTCGTGCGCGAAGTCGGCGACGGTGTGGCCAAGATCGAAGGCCTGAGCGGCGTCATGCTCAACGAGATGATCGAATTTCCGGGCGGCCTCTACGGCCTGGCCCTGAACCTCGAAGAGAGCGAAGTCGGCGCCATCCTGCTCGGCGATGGGCGCGACGTGGTCGAAGGCACCGAAGTGAAGACGACCGGACGCCTGCTCTCCGTGCCCGTGGGCAAGGGGCTGCTCGGCCGTGTGGTCGACACCCTCGGCAACCCGGTCGATAACAAGGGACCGATCACGGCCACGACTACTTATCCCGTGGAGAAGATTGCGCCCGGCATCATCAAGCGCAAATCCGTGAGCCAGCCGGTGCAGACCGGCATCATGGCCATCGACGCGATGATTCCGATCGGCCGCGGCCAGCGCGAGCTGATCATCGGTGACCGTGCGACGGGCAAGACGACCATCGCGATCGACGCCATCATCAACCAGGCGCGCATCAACAAGGCTAACGAAGGCAAAGACGGCTTCCGCCCGCTGTATTCCATCTACGTCGCCATCGGCCAGAAGCAGTCGAACGTCGCCCGTTCGATCGCGGTGCTCGAGAAGGCCGGCGCGATGCCTTACACCATCATCGTCTGCGCGACCGCTTCCGATACCGCGACCAACCAGTATCTCGCTCCGTTCGCCGGTGCGGCGATGGGTGAGTGGTTCATGGACAACGGGATGGACGCCTTGATCGTGTTTGATGACCTTTCGAAGCACGCTGTTGCTTATCGCCAGGTGTCCCTGGTGCTCAAGCGCCCCTCCGGCCGCGAAGCGTATCCCGGCGACGTTTTCTATCTCCACAGCCGCCTGCTCGAGCGCAGTGCGCGCGTCAGCGAGAAGAACGGCAACGGCTCGCTGACCGCGCTGCCGATCATCGAGACGCAGGCGGGCGACGTGTCCGCTTACATCCCGACGAACGTCATCTCGATCACCGACGGCCAGATCTATCTGGAAACCGACTTGTTCTATCAGGGCATCCGCCCCGCCGTGTCGGTCGGTCTCTCCGTGTCCCGTGTGGGTTCCGCCGCGCAGATCAAGGCGGTGAAGCAAGTCGCCGGCAAGATCAAGGGTGACCTCGCCCAGTTCCGTGAACTGGCGGCTTTCGCGCAGTTCGGCAGCGACCTCGACGCCAAGACCAAGTCGGTGCTCGATCGCGGCGCCCGCGTCGTGGAACTCTTCAAGCAGGTGCAATACAACCCGCTCGCCACCGAAGTCATGGTCGCGGTCCTCTGGACGATGCAGAACGGCTTCCTCGACGACGTGCCGGTCGACAAGATCAAGGACTTCCAACTCAAGCTGCAGGATTACCTGACCACGCGCAAAGACGCGGTGCTCGGCAAGATCCGCGACAAGGCGGCGATCGACGACGATATCACCGCCGACCTCAAGGCCGCCCTCAGCGAGTTCAAGACAAGTTACCGATAGTCGAGGACTCCGGTCTATCCACTATCAACCAATAACTATCCACTAATTCATGGCCGCCAATACCCGCGACATCCGGCGCCGGATCAAGTCCGTCAAGAACACGGCGCAGATCACGAAGGCGATGCAGATGGTTGCTGCCTCGAAGATGCGCAAGGCGCAGCAGCTGGCCGTCGATGGCCGGCCGTATGCCAAGTTGCTCAACGGGATCAGCGCGGCAGTGAACGAAGCCAATTCCGACGAGAAGCACCCGCTCCTCCAGCACCGCGAGGTGAAGAAGGAGATGGTCATCCTGGTCTCGACCGACAAGGGACTGTGCGGCGCCTTGAATACGAACCTGCTGCGCGAAGCCGCCAAGTTCGACCCGGCGAAGACCATTTTCGTCACCGCCGGACGCAAGGGCGCCCAATGGGTGGCGCGCACGAAGCGCGAACTGATTGCGGAATTCCACCTCAAGGACACGCCGACTTTCATCGAGACGAAGGCCATCTCCAAGCTGGCCATCGAGAAGTTCCTCGACGGCACGGTCGACAAGGTCTCCGTGGTCGTGACCCGTTTCGTCAACACCCTCACGCAGACACCGGTGGTGGTGCAATTGCTGCCCGTCGCCGCGATGCCCGGCAATGCGGAAGCCATCGAGAACATTCACCAAAAGGGCGGACTCGACGTCACCTTTGAGCCGAACGCGGCAGGGGTGCTTGATGCCTTGCTCCCGTACTACGCGCACTTTGCCGTCTATCGCGCCGCCGTCGAAGCCCGTGCGGCCGAGCACAGCGCGCGGATGGTCGCCATGAAGAGCGCGACCGACAACGCCAAGTCGCTGATCAAGGACCTGACGCTCGAATACAACAAGGTCCGCCAGGCGGGCATCACCACCGAACTTCTCGAAATCACCAC
>NZ_JBDUCX010000349.1:0-5198 GCF_040003245.1 Chthoniobacter sp. | reverse complement strand
CGAAAACCCACAAAAACTCTCATAGCAAGTGGATCAAAAACCGGGGGCAGGCCACGGGGACGATGTTGGGGTCGGTGCTGGAGGTGCCGTAGAAAACCACTTCGGCCACGATGTCGCCGTGGTCGTTGATCGCGGCGGCGTCGGTGATTTCCCAGAGGTTGCTGGGGTTGTCGATCAGGGCGTTCAGGTCCACCATTTGCCCGGCAGGTCCGGCGCTGGGATCCCAGAGAAACCCGTGGTACGCGCCGCTGGACGCCATGCCCAGGCCTACGACCAGGCCGGAGTTGTTCATCGCCCGCGCAGTCGCGGAGACGCCGCCCAGGGTGGGCAGCGTCACCGGCGCGGCGGTGAGCCCGGCTTTCCAGAAAAAGGGCAGGTCATCCCAAGTGAGATACTGCGAGCCATAGCGCACCCCGAGCAGGTCGCCCTGGCTGTTGCCTCCGATGAAAGCGTAGTCGGCGCCATCGGGCCGCGGCGGGAAGGAGAAGCCATCGGGGGGCGTCTGCGTCGGATCCCACAGGAAGCCGTGCATGTGATAGGCGGTGTCCTGAAAGCTGCCGAAGACCAGGGTGCCGGTAGGATTGATCCCCACGGTGCTGAGGCTGCGGAAGCCGCCCGGGTAGCCGCTGGGCGTGATGTCGATCAGCGTCGGCGTACCGCCATTGGCCGCCCAGAAAAAGGGCGCGGCGTGCTGGCTGACCGGCCGCATGCCCACCACTTTCTCCGTGCCATCGGCGCCATCGCTCACGCTGTAGGCGTAGCCCCCACCTTGCGTGATCAGCTTCAATTTGCCACCGGTGGCAGTCTGATGATCCGACCAAAGATACGGATAGTACCCATAGCTGCTATCCATGGCGTAACCGACCGCTTTACCCTGGCTGTTCAGATTGAAAATCCAGGCGTGATTGTCCTCGCTGCCGGTTTGGTCCGAGTTCCAACTGTGGATCTGATCCTGGAGAAAGGACGTGCCGGATAACCTCAGGCGAAAGGCCTGGCTGCCGATCACCTCGCCATCGTCATCGGTGATCGGCGTATTGATGCCGATCTGCAACTGGGCGTTGAGCGTCGGCAGTGGCATCCCGTAGCCAAATTGGAGGACGCTTTTCGGCAGCCCGACCAAGGTGTAGCGCGGCGAGGGGTCGACGCCGTGCTGGTATTCCTGCAGGGTGGTGAGCCCGGTATGCTTGAGTTGATAAGCGGCGTCGGCGGCGAGCAGCGGATTGTAACCGTGCAGATCTTCCCACCCATCGGGAATGAGATCGCCATCGGTGTCCGGGTTGGTCGGGTCCGTCCCCGCGTGGTATTCGCCGATGTTCGTCAGCCCGTCGTGGTCGGGATCGTCGTTGGGCAGGTTGCCCAGTTGCGAAAAATAGGCGAGCTGCCACGCATCCGGCAGGCCATTGCCATCGGTGTCCTGCAAAGGCTGCAATTGCCACAGGGCGTATCCGCCGCCGTGCAGGCCGATGCCGAGAATGTGGCCGAGGTTGTCGATATCGTAGACGGCGCTCAATCCCCAGCGAGTGTGGGCGGGAAGGCAATCCTGGAGTTTGAATGGCGGGCCGTAGTTGCCGGTCGCGTCGGGTTTCCACAGCATGGGTACCTGCCGATCAAACGCGCCCGGCCCAACGCCGATGACCACGCCGGAATCGTTCAACTGGCCCGGGGAGCCCGACCAAAAACCTTGCGAAGTTTGGAGCAGCGGGAGCGCATGCACCGTTTCGCCCAGCGAGCCGCTTCCGTCCTCCGTCAGCGTCCACACGCAGGGCGCGCCGTCGGACAGGCGATGGCCGAGCGCCTGTCCGCTATTGTTGAAGCTAAAGTTACCGGAATTACAGACCTGGCTGGAGACGAAAGTCGTGCCGCTGCTCTGGCGGTAAAACCACAGCAGGCTGGACTGCCCGCCCAGATTGAGGACGCCGGCGATATTACCGGTCGCATCACAAAACTGGGGGACGATGGAGGAAGCGCCCGCGGGAAATCCGGTCAGGGGCTGCGCCCCTTGGGCGGAGTTCCACAGGTAGCTAGTCCCGGCTTGATTGTAGAGGACGAGGCTGACGGTGCTCGGGTCCTGCGGGTCAGTTCGGTTGCGAATCAACCACCAACTCGTCGGCTGGCCGCCGGCATTCGGCACCTCCGTGGCCAGCGCGTCGCCCGGGTGCCAGAGATAAGTGTGCCACGCCGTGGAGAGCCAAGCCTGCCAACTCAAGTCCCCCTGTTGGTTCATATAGACGTAGCCGGTGGTGGCGGCCGGAATGGGCGGCTGTACGACGGTTTGCCCGGTGTTGCCGCGCCCCGTGCGCCAGAGCAGCCATTGGACAGCGGGCGCGTTGAAATTCGCTACGCGCACCAACACATCGCCCTGATCGTTGACCCCCGAAACGAACTCGTTGTAGCCGATAGTCTGCTGGTGAAGCAAATCGGCGGAGAGCTGAGCACCCCCACTCCAATAGATCGCGTGATAAGCGGTGTTATCCGTGGTGACGCTGGCCGCAACGTCTCCAAGGGCATTGGGGAAGATATAACTATCCTGGGAGAATGCGTGCACGACCTCCGCCGGATCGTAGGGAGGCGCCGCTACGGGATCCGTCGCACTCGACTTGGCTGGAGCGATCGCCAGGAGAATGCCCAGCATCACGATGGTGGAAAAACTCTCCCAGCGCCACCGCTGGCCTCCCCCACCGCTTTGACTGGGGAAGCGCTTCACACCAAAAAACAATGCGGCCAACTCCATAGGGAGACACGAATAGGGTCTTTCCCAGCGGCGTCAACGTCGCGCGGCTCGTGTCACTTGAATGTTACAAACGACCCCTTCGAGGAGGCATAAGTTATCAGGGATAAGCCCTAAGTGTAAGTATAACTACCGACTTTACGCGGTTCGCGCAGTTCCTCGCGGCCCCGGAGTTTCTTGAGCACGCGATCGATGGCAGCCGGTGCTGTCCTCCGCCGTCTCCGCGCTACTTCGCCGGGAGTGAATCGAGGAACTCTTTCATCAGGGCGGTGTGCTCGGGGTCGTAGAACACTTTCCCGCCGTGGACGGCGCCGGGGATGAGGACGAGCTTCACGGGGAGGCCGGCTTTTTGATAGGCGGCGGCGAGTTCCTTTGATTGTTCGGGCGGCATTTGCGGGTCGGCGTCGCCGTGGAGGAGGAGCAGGGGCGGGTCGTGGGCATCGATGTGCTCGACGGGGCTGGCGAGTTTCGCGAGGTCGGGCTTTTCGGTGGGCTGTCCGCCGAGCAGGAGCTGGAGCGCGGGGATGCGGAACTCGCGGCCGTGCTCGGTGCTCTGGTCGAGGATGGTCAGGAGATTCGATGCGCCGAAAAGGCTGATGATGCCTTGCACGTCGCTGGATTGGTCGAGGTTCCGACCGACGGTGCCTTCGAGTTCCTTGTTCCCATTGGTGACGCCGACGAGGGCGGCGAGATGGCCGCTGGCGGAGGAACCGGCGATGACGACGCGCTGCGCATCGATGCCGAGTCCGGATTGCTGCGCACGCAGGAAGCGGATGGCGGCCTTGATGTCGTGCACTTGCGCCGGGAACACAGCTTGGGTGGAGAGCCGGTAATCGACGCTGGCCACGGCGAAGCCTTCGCGGAGGAGAAGGCCGAGCGGCATTTCGGTTTTTGTTCCGGCGCGCCAGCCGCCGCCGTGGACATAGACGATGAGGGGGCCGTGCTGGGTCGGCGGCACATAGACATCGAGTAGCAGCGGGAGCTCGCCGACGCGGGCGTACTCGATGTCGCGCTTCGCGTCAAAGGCCGGCGCGAGATGGGGAAAAGCGAGCGCGATGGCGGCGAGGAGGAGAAATTTGCAATAGCGAAGGAAAGCCATGGGAGGAAGGGGAGAGAGGGGAATGGATGGAACCTTGGTAAGCTCAATCAGGCCGGATCGAACTTTATTTGGTTCCATTGGTTCCATTGGCTCCATTGTGGAAAATGAGCATTTTTGGGCATAAAAATGCGATTTGTTCGCCATTCTTCTCAGGTCGTCCCACTGACCAGAAACACGATCTCACCCTTCACCGACTTCGCCGAGTAATGGGCGAGCAGTTCCGGGCCGAGGCCGATGCGGAACTCCTCGAACTGCTTGGTCAGTTCGCGGGCGACGCAGATCCGGCGCTCCGGGAAATGCTGGGCGCAGACGTCGAGGGTCTTCAGCAAGCGGTGGGGTGACTCGAAGAAGACGCTGGTCACTTCCCGCGCCGCCGCGGCGAGGAGGTCGCGCTCCCGTCCGCCGCTTTTCACCGGCAGGAAGCCGCCGTAGTAGAACTCCTCCGCCGGAAACCCGCTGCCGATGAGGGCCGTGAGCACCGCGCTCGGCCCGGGCAGGATGGTGTAGGGCAGACCGCGTTCGATGCAGGCCCGCAGCAGGCGGTGGCCCGGATCGCTGATGCCCGGCAGTCCGGCGTCCGTGATCACCGCGATGTGCTTGCCGGCGGCGAGTTCCTCGATGAGCTCCGCGGTGCGCCGCGCTTCATTATGCTCGTGATAGCTGATGAGTGGCTTGTGGATTTCGTAGTGGCGCAGCAGGTTCCCCGAGTGACGCGTATCCTCGCAGGCGATGAGGTCCGCGCTCTGCAGCGTCTCCAGCGCACGCAGCGTGATGTCCTTGAGATTGCCGATCGGCGTGGCGACGAGCGAGAGCACGGGAACGAAACTCCCGGTCCTTTACCAGCCCTCGGCGTACTGGCTCACGAGCTGGACCGCCATGTCTTCCGCCGCCAGCGGAATGGCCTGGCGTTCGTCCTGGTTGACGTCTTGGGAGACGGAGTCCGAACCGGTGGCGTAGAAGCTCGTGGTGCCGCTTACCGTTCGCTCGTCGATCACGAGTCCCGTGACTCGATTGGTGAGCTTGAAGCGGCAGCGGATGGTGAGGGTGTATTCCTTGGTGAGCAGGATGTTGCCGCGCACCGAGCGGGCCGGCCGGCGTTGGATGGTGTCGAGCCAGCCCTCGAGAATGGCATCGGAGTCCTTTTCGTTGACGATCTGGTAAGTGCCGTCGTGTTGGAACTGCTTGATCACCGCCGTGGCCAGAGGCACTTCGACGCGCGGTTCCAGCGTGTCATTGCGGAAAGTCGGGATGGCGATCTTGTGGATTTCCGCCATGAATTTCGGCTGCACGGGGCCGATTTTGTAGCCGGCACAACCGCTCAAGAGCAGGCCCAGAGCTGCGAGGGGAAGAAGAAGAGCGAATCTCATTGGA
>NZ_JBDUCX010000136.1:0-17676 GCF_040003245.1 Chthoniobacter sp. | reverse complement strand
GGCGGCTCTTCTTTTACCTCCGCGCCTCTGCGTTTGTCCCCGTTGCGCCATGGACCTGTCGCCAAGCCTCCAGTCCGCGGTTTCGATCTCTATCTGTGGCGGATCGGATTGCACCAACGCGCGCGGTAGCTACCGTGGTGTCGTGCAAGATCTTGGTAAGGTGCTTTTCATCCTTGGCTGCGTCCTTGTGGTCGCGGGGGCGATCCTCTGGAAGACCGGGGGCTTGGGCGGGCTGGGTCAACTGCCGGGCGATATCTTTGTCCGAAAGGGGAACTCGACGTTCTACTTCCCCGTCGTCACTTGCATCATCATCAGCGTGGTGTTGTCCCTGCTGAGCTGGTTTTTTCGACGGTGAAACTGGACGGCGACGAACAGGTGCGGGCGCGACTGCTTGTAGGGACGCGAAAGTATCTGGCCTGGCGACGGTCGCTGCGGCCTTAGAACGCGTAATCCAGCTTGATCGAGGCGAATTGGGCGCTGGTGCGCTGCTGGAAGAGGTGGGTCTGGTAATCCAGCGTCACGCCGCAGCGCTCGTTAAAGCGGGCGGAAATGCCGGCGCCGAGGTTCAGGTAATCGCTCCCTGGCTGGGCGGCCCGGCCCGTGGCGGTGTATTTCCCGAAGTGGTTGACGCCCGTGCCGGTGACACTGCTGAAGGGCGTCTGCAGAAGCGTGGCGGAGACCTCGTTGGAGCTTTCCAGATATTCATGATCCCAAGTGGCGCGAACTTGCGGGATGACGAGAGCGAAGCCGGTATGGGCTACATAGGAGGCCGTCCAGCCGACTTGCGAGATGAGCGAATCCACATGCCCGGTGGGGAAGCTCAGGTTCGCATTGCCGCCACCGGATTCGTTGAAGCCATCGACATCGCCATGCACCCAATTGAGGCTGGCGATTGGACCGGTGTGAAAGCCACCGAACTTCAAGATGTATCCTGTGTTGAACTGGATGGCGTTGGTGATGGCGTTGGTGTCGCCGCGGGCGGTGTGTCCGGTAAAGGTGTTGCGGCGGGTTCTTTGTTCCAATGTGCCGAAGCTGTAGAGGAGATCGGCGTAGAAGTTCTCCCAGACCGCGGAGCCGTAGGCGGAGATGACGATGCCGTCGGTATTGATGTGGCCGATTTTCTGGCTCAGATCAGCGCCGCTCGAGACCCACGAACCAGCGAGGCCGAAGGCGTAGTGCTCATTGACGCGATACTCCGCGCCCAAGGTTCCGACCCAAGTGTTGGATTCGAAGCCGGGGTGGCTGCCTTCGTCATTGAGGTCGAAATTGCCGTAGTCTCCGGAGGTGAAGATGTCCCAGTGATGGAAGGGCGCTTCCGGTGGGCCTTTGGCTTCTTTTCCGTTACCGTTAGGGCCGCCCGCACCGAGAGTGCCGTCGTCGCGGAGCGTCACGCCCGCGCGCAGGCGAAAGAGGCGCGCGTTGATGTCCTGAAGAATGGTCTGGCTCAGGCCGGCAAGAATCTGCCGCTGGGCCGACGTGAGCGGCACACCGCTTTCCAATGCCGAGATGATCGACTCCACGTCGGCACTGAACCTCGTGGGAGTGGGTATCGTGGATGTGACCACAGGCGCTGGTGTCGGTGTGGCCGATCCGGAGGGAGTGGTGGTAGGCTTGGGGGGTGGCGTTTCCACGGCATGTCCGGAAAAAGCGGTGGCGAGGAAAACCGAAACGGCCGTGAAGAGGATGAAAGAATGCGTGCGAGGCATGTGGTTTAGATGGAACGAAATGGAATCAAACCGTCAAAATGCGTAAGTTCCCGTAGGGTTCTCACGAACCGCAGGGTCGAGGCAAGGGGTTTCGACGGATGTGTAACAAAATCACAAATTGTTTCCATGTGTAGCGATATTCGCTATCAATTCGCTACACTGTTCCTGATCCCGGAGGCAAACCTTTCCCGCCTTCCCCAATACCCGGCTACATCCGCTCCACTTCGCGCTTCTCGACGAAGATCTCCAGGCCTTCCCGGGAGAAATTCTCCATAAAAGGCTCGGGGTCCATCGCCTCGGGCATCATCACCCCGCGTTCCTTGATCTTGCCAGTGACGAGCAGCTTGGCGGCGAGCGCGGGCGGGATGCCGGTCTGGACGACGGTAAGGGAGTAGCCCCACTTTTCGTAAGCGTCGCGGTGGCTATCCATGGTGTAGATGAAATACTCCACCCGCTTGCGCTCCTTGGTGCCGCGGACTTCGGTGCCGACGCAGGAATAGCCGTCGACGGTGGCACCGAGCTGCGCGGGCTTGGGGAGATTGGCCGTGGCCACGCGGATAGGCGCGACCTCCACCCCGTCCACTTTCACTTTTTTCCACGTGTCGAGATTGAGCAGGTCGATCGACTTGGCGACGTTCACCATCTGGTCGGAGATGCCGTATTTGAACACGGAGTATTTTACCCCTTTCTCCACAAAGGGCGGATGGATGCCGAGCGAGACGCCTTCCTCGTGGGCGACGGCGTAGGTTTTCTGCATGCCGATGGGGTCGGGGAAGCGATACCAATCGACCTCGGTTTCCAACGGCCGGCCGCCGGTGACTTTGCCATCCTTCACAAAATACGGGATGGCGTTGAGTTCCTCGAAAAGAGTTTCCGGCGAAAAGAGAACGGCGAAGCGGTAGCCCTTGACCTCCGCATTGTCGGCGTCCAGCACGCGGATGCTGGTGGCGGTGTCGAGCCGGTCCATCGCCCACCGGGCGAAGATATTGACCGCGCCCGGATCGCAACCGAGGCAGAGCAGGCCCGCGAGATCTTTTTCGAGATAGGCCTGATGGAACTTTTCGACTTCTGCTTCAAAAGAATTCTTGAGGGCCTTCTTCACCCCCGGTGCGGAATAGATATCCGCCGCCATGTCGATGTAATGGGAGCCGGCGCGGTGGCAGGCTTCCAGCACGGAGTAGTTGGTGTAGCAATTGCAGGCGTTGAGGGTGACGGCGATTTTATGCTCCGTCATGGCGGCGGCGACTTTCGCGGTTTCCATGGCGTTGAGTTGCAGCACCTCAAAGCGGCTGCGCTTGGTCGTGTTGTGCAGGACGTGGGCGTAGACGGGGTCGACATCCGCGAGAAAGATGCGCTCGAAGCAATCGTATTCATGGAGCTTGCGCCCAATGACCGAACCGACGCCTCCGAGGCCGATGACCAGTGCGTTTGGCATAAAAGTGGGGCCGCTGGTTTCTGGCGGCTTTCTTGAGGGTAGCCCCGGAACGAGGCAAATGCCAATCACCACCGCTAACAGGCGGTCACAGTCCGTGCCCGGACCGAAGGTTTGACCGCGTCGGTGGTGTCATTTCATGCGACCGCCGGCGCACAAACCGGCGAATTCAAAGTGGACGCGGGAGGAGGGAAAGCCCGCTTTCCCGTGATCGCTCCACCTTTTCATCCCAACCAATCCGAATCTTCCATTATGAAATCCATCCTCTTGATCCTCTGTGGCGCAGTCCTTCTCACCGTCCTTCCGGCCTGTGAGAATGAAAGGCGCACCACTACCACCACCACTACGGAAGAGACCACGGTCGCTGCTCCGGCCACAACGGAAACGCGGACCGTCCGCACCTACTAGGCTCGCGTTTACCGCCTTGACAACGAGATAAATTGGCGGTGGGAATGCGGCTATGAAAGTGCTCCCGGTTTTGTTCCTGGCGGTGGTCGCTCTTTGGAGCTGCGCGGCGGTGGCTACCGCGGCGCCTCCTGTCGAATTGCTCACGGCTACGGAAGCGGCGCAGCCCAATTTGCCAATCGGCAAGGAGAAGCCGGACGGCGCGCCGGTGCCCCTGGCGCATAGTGAGACGAAGCCCGTGGTGGGCGCACCGCAGATCGTGGTGGAGACGCCGACGCAAGGCGTGGGCGTTTCGGCGCCCTTTCCGGTCATCATCCGGTTCGTGCCGTCGACTGGGGCGAAGATCAATCTGGAATCGCTGCGAGTGGAGGTGTTGAAGCTGATTCCCATCTCGCTGCTTTCCAAGGTGAAGCCGTACCTCTCCCCGACCGGCATCAATGTTCCAGAGGCGAAGATTCCCGCCGGCACCTACAACGTGCGCATTGCCGTCGCCGACGACCAGGGGCGCGAAGGTTCCACCGTGCAGATGTGGACCGTGCGATAGGTGGTGCTCACGAATGTACGCTGCGCTGATCCTCGCTGCGGGACGTCCTCTGTTGGTGGCCAAAGCCTCGGCTTTTAAAAAACTCGCACCTTAAATCGGCTTAAGCGGGCTTAAGGCACCTTAAATCGGCCGCTTTTTCGTCGCCGGGGCGCCTTGACCGGATCCGCGGCGGATGGCCGGCGGGAAGTGGGCGATCTTGCCGTGGCGAGCGTAGTGGAGTTGTCGGAATTCATGCGGGGAAGTGTGACACAACACGGCGCAAAATGTGCATGGCTCCATTGGTTCCATTGGCTCCATTGTGGAAAAAGTCACTTTTCGCCTCAAAACACGCACGTCAGAGCCCGCGACCCCGCGCGCAAATTCAAGCTGGCTGCTGCCGGCGGGTGGTGAACCAGAAGGCGACGGCGAAGAGGAAGACGAGCGTCATGCCGAGGGCGGCGCCGAAGGGCCAGTCGCGGGCTTGCAGGAATTGATTCTGGATGACTTCGCCGATGGTCGGCTGGATGCCGCCGCCCATGAGTTGGGTGATGCCAAACATGCCGATGGCCGGAATGAAGACGAGCAGAATGCCGGCGACGATGCCCGGCCAGGTGAGCGGCAGGATGACGCGCTGGAAGGTGCGCAGCGGACCGGCGCCGAGATCGAACGAGGCCTCGATGAGCGTGCCGTCGAGCTTTTCGATGGAGCCGTAGACGGGCAGGATGAGGAACGGCAGGTAATTGTAGATCAGCCCCAGCACGACCGCGCCGGGCGTGTAGAGCATCTCGAAAGGCTCGGAAATGAGATGTGTGTATTGCAGGAAGGAATTGAGCAGGCCTTCCGTGCTGAGGATGGTGATCCACGCGTAGGTGCGGACGAGGAAGCTCGTCCAAAACGGGATCATGACGAGCATGAGCAGGAGATTGCGCCGACGCTCTGGCGCGCGTCCGACGAACCACGCGACCGGGTAGCCGAAGACGAGGCAGATGCCGGTGGTGAACGCGGCGTAGACGACCGAGCGCCGGAAGACTGTCCAGTAGACCGTGCCGAATTGGCCAGTATCGGAATCGATGAAGATGCGCCGGTAATTCTCCCACGAGAAATGATAGACGACCTGCCCGAGTTCATCGCGCTGGCAGAAACTGAAGACGAAGAGGATGGCCGTCGGCACGACGACGAAGGCCACGAGCCAGAGCAGCATCGGCGTCATGAGCAGCCAGCCGAGGAAGCCCGGACGACGGCGGCTGCCGGGCTTCTCCCGGACGGTGGCGGGGGTGACTAGCATGATTTGGCAGCCCTCTCCTCGCGGTCATCCTGAGCGGAGTGTAACGGAGTCGAAGGACCCCGTGGCTTTACCAGCGACTCCCAACCGAATTTCACGCCCAAGTTTTCCCAATCGGGATTCAGTGTCGCGATCAGCGCTTCCTTCCTTTCCCGCTTCCAGCCCTTCAATTGCTTCTCTTTCGCGATGGCCGACAGCGGGTCGGGGTACGTTTCGTAGTAGATGAGGACCGTGAGATTGTAGCGGCGGGTGAACCGTGCGCCCTCGTCGTTTTGGTGCTGCCAGAGACGGCCTTCCAGATTGTTGGTGACGCCGATGTAGAGAGTGGTGCGGCGCTCGTTTGTGAGGATGTAGACGAAGAGGTCTTTCATGCAAACGAATCGCTGGTTGTGCGACGGGGTTCTTCGACTCCGTTACACTCCGCTCAGAATGACATAAAAAGGGGCGCGTTTCACTCCTGCTTTCTTCTCAACATAAAAGGGAGGGCGGATGGCCCTTACTTCCCCTTCAAGTCGGTGACCAGCTTGTCGATGTCCTTGGCGGTCTTGCCGATGTCCTTGAAGGTCTCGAGCTTCGGGTCGCCGGGAGGATAGCTGGCGGGGTTTTCGAGTTGCGCTTTGGTGAGGAGTTTGCGCGCTTCGGCGTTGGGATTGGTGTAGGGGAAGGCTTCGGAAATCTTCACGCTCACTTCGGGCCTGAGGATGTAGTTGATGAACTTTTCGGCGTTCTCCTTGTTGGCCGCGCCCTTGGGAATGGCGAGGCTGTCGATGAACTGGTGCGCGTGTTCCGAGGGCAGGATGTATTGGAACTTCTTGTTCTTCTTGTAGAGGAGCGCGGCCTCACCGCTCCAGACGATGCCGAGATCCACATCGCCGTTGAGCAACGCGGTTTTCGGGGAATCCGAATCGTAGACCTTCACCTGCGGCAGCCATTGCTTGAGGACGCCTTTGGCTTTCTCGAGATTCTCCGGCGTGATGTCATTGATCGGGAGGTCGATCGAGCTCAGCGCCCAGGACACAATCTCGCGGCTGTCATCGAGGACCACGATGCGCTTCTTGTGTGAGCCATCGAAGAGGTCGTTGTAACCTTTCACCGGCGTCTTCACCTTCGCGGTGTTGACGACGATACCCACCGAACCGGTCATCCACGGCACGCTGTATTTGCCCTCGGGATCGTGGGGCATCTTGGTGAACTCGGGGGCGAGGTTTTTGATATTGGGGATATTGGCCAGGTTCAGTTCCTCGAGCTTGCCGGCCTTGATCAGCGCCTCGATGGTGTATTCGGAGGGCTGGATGAGATCGTACTTCGAGCCGCCGGCGAGAAGCTTGGCGAGCATGATTTCATTCGAGGCATAGTTCTCCACATTGACCTTGATGCCGGTCTCCTTGGTGAAGCCGTCGATGACTTCCTGGGGCACGTATTCCGACCAGCAAAAGAGATTGAGGCCGGCCTTGCTTTTGGGTGCGGCGGAGAGGGGCGCGGCGAGGAGACCCAGGAGTGCGCAGGCGAGGAGCAGGCGGATGATTTTCATAAATCTGAGGAGAGTTAAGAACGGCGGTCAGCGGTTGATCTTGCGGACCATTTCAGCAAGCACGACGAGCACGGAGGTCGCAAGAATAAAGACGGTGGAGATGGCATTGAGCGAAGGGTCGAGGCCCTTCTTCGCCATGCCGAAGACCTTGAGGGGAAGCGTTTGCGATTCCGGGCCACTGGTGAAGAGCGTGACGATGTATTCGTCCATCGAGAGCGTGAAGGCCATGAGCGCGCCAGAGATGATGGCGGGCAACAGGTAGGGCACCAGGACGAGGAGGAAGGCCTTGAGCGGGGAGGCCCCGAGATCGAGCGCGGCTTCCTCCAGAAAAGGATCCATGCCGGTGAGCCGCGCTTGCACCGCGACGAGCACGAAGGGGAAACAGAACGTCGTGTGGGCGATGATGACGGTAGCGTAACCGAGCCCGAATTCCGACTCCGTGAAATGGGCGAGCCAGTTGTTCAATGGATCGGCGATCACGGAGAAAAGGATCAGGAGACTCACACCCATGATGATTTCCGGGATGACCATCGGCACGAAGATGAGCGTGGTCACCGTCTTCAGGGCCGGAAAGCGATAGCGATGCAGCAACCACGCGCCGCCCGTGCCGAGCAGCACGGAAAGCACGGTGGTGACGCCGGCGATGATGAGGCTGTTTTTCAGCGCATCGGTGAGCGTCTCGTTGTGCCAGAGGCTGCGATACCAATCGAAGGTGAAGCCGGTCCAGACGACGCTGAGATCGGACTTGTTGAACGAATAGACAATGAGCAGCAGGATCGGCAGATAGAGGAAGATGAAGATCAGCGCGGTCCATCCGCCGCAGAGCCAGTTGATGAGCGCCATGCCGGAGGGCAGGCGGAAGCGGGGACGCGCGTGAGTGGCAGTGCTCATGCCTATGGAGCTTCGAAACCGGTGAACTGCACGGCTTGCTCACGGGTGGTGTAGCGAATGAAGCCGCGGCCACCCGGGCGGCCATTGCCGGAGTCGCGCCAGCCGCCGAAGGGGAGCGTGGAGGGAGAAAAAGTCGTCGGGAGATTGGCGTAGAGATTGCCGACTTCGAGCTGCGCGCCGAGGCGTCGGAAGGTGGCCTCGCTGCGCGTGAAGATCGAGGCGGAGAGGCCGAACGGTGTGGCGCCTTGCAAGCGCACGGCGTGATCGAGATCCTCGGCGATGAAGACGCTGACGATCGGCACGAAACATTCCGCATCCGCGTGGCCATCGTCCGTGCACTGGATGACGGCCGGATGAACGTAGTGGCCGCGGCGGCCGGCGACCACGGGTTCCACGCGGCCGGGCACGAGCCACGAGCCGCGCATTTTGTCGCAGAGCCTTTCGTAGCGCTCGACGGCGGCGATGCTGATCAGCGGGCCCAGTCGGGTCGTGGCGAGCAGAGGATCGCCGGGGGCATACGTCTGCAAGGCGGTGAGAAACCGCGGCACAAACTCGGCGGCCACGGGGCGCAAGACGATGACGCGGCTGGTGGCATTGCAACGCTGACCGGCGGTGAGGCACGCGCCGTCCGCGGCCGCCAGGGCGGCTTTGTCGAGATCGGCGTCGGCGCAGACGATCAGGGCATTGCTCCCGCCCAGTTCGAGGGCCAGATCCTTGGAAAAATCACCCGCGAGCTTCTGCGCCAGCGTGCGGCCGACGGGCACGGAGCCGGTGAAGCACACGGCGCGGACGCGCGGCTCGAGGCACAAGGCTTCGCTTTCGTGGGCGCCGCCCTGCAGGACTTGAAAGACCGCGTGCGGAAAATGCGGGGCCATCAATTCGCCGTAACGCGCGGCGACATTGGCCGCGAGGGGGGAGGGCTTGTAGACGACCGGATTGCCGGCGAGCAGGTGGGCGACATTGGCGCCATGCCCGAGATGCAGCGGGAAATTGAAAGGGCCGATGACGGCCGCCGGGCCGCGGGCACGTTGTCGCACCGTCGAGGCCTGCGGTCCGTCGGCAGGGTGCCGCTCGGCGAGATGCGTCTCGGCGTCGGCAATGGTGAAACCGATTTTGGAGATGACCGCGCCGACCTCGCCTTGCGCTTCGGTAATGGGTTTGCCGGTCTCGATGGTGATGCCGCGGGCCAGTTCATCCTTCGCGGCCGCCAGTGCTTGCTGCGCGGCGTGCATGCTCCCGATGCGATCCTGCAGCGACACATGGGCCCACGCGGGCGCGGCAGCGTGCGCTCGCTCCACCGTCGCGGTTACGTCTCCCGCGACGACTTCCGGCAGAGCCACGGACAGGTCGCCGGGGCTCAGATTCGTCCACCGGTCAGCCACCATAGACCTCCCTCCAGGCCGCGAAGGTATTGAGATGCACGCGGACGACTTTGCTCACGTCGTTGGTGTAGCCACCGGCGAGAACCCACGCCACGGGAATGCCGTGGGCTTTGGTGAATTCAAAGACGCGCCGGTCGCGGGCGAGCAAATCATCGTGATCGAGCGCCAGCGGAGAGTAGGGGTCTTCGAAGTACGGATCGGCGCCGGCCTGATAGAGCAATACGTCCGGTTTACGTTTGGCGAGCAGGGGCAGCGCCTCGTCCATGATCTCGAAAAGTGTCTGGCGATCGCAGCCCGCGGGCAGGGCAAAGGATTTGTGATTGCTACCATCCACATGCTGCCGTTCCGAGACATCGCGGTAGGAGAAGTTGTCCCAGAAATCATTCCCGTAGAGCGAGAGCGCAAAGAGGTGCGGGCGCGAAGCGGCGAGCTGCGCCGTGCCGTTCCCGTAGTGCAAGTCCATGTCGAGCACGGCGGCCGTGCGGATTTCGCCAGCGGCCACGAGGGCATCGATGGTGACCACGAGTCCATTGAACGTGCAAAAGCCTTCGCCGTGGTCCGCACTCGCGTGGTGAAAACCGCTGACCAGCGCCGCGGAGACGCCGTCCTGCAAGGCCCGGCGCGCCGCGGCGAGACATCCGCCGCTGGTGAGACAGACGCTCGGGAAGAGTTCCGGCGACCAGGGGAATTTCTGGGACTGGGCGAGATCGTGCGGCTCCCCTGTCTTGATGGCTTCGAGGTATTCCGCGGTGTGGACGCGCAACAGATCCCGCCCGGTCACGGGTTCGGGTCGCGCGAGCTTGATGCCCGGTGCGTCGCGCAAGCCATCGGCCACGAGGCCGAATTTCCGGATCGGCATGATGTGCTGGCCGATGGGTGCGGCGTAGCCGGGATGAAAATAGGCGGTCAGCATTGCGTCGGTGGGACGAGCGGGATCATGGCATCGTCCGCTGGATAGCTGTCGAGCGAGAGTAACGGATGCGCAAGATCCGTCGCGCGGAATTGTGGGCGATAGATGTCGTAAAGTGTCTCGACGAGTTGCCGCACCTCGGCCCCGAAAATGCCGCGTTCGTGCTCGCGGCGGACGCGGCGGACGAGCAGTTGAAAGGGCAGGGGGCGCGTGCTGCCGGTGGCATCGATGACGGCTGGATCGCGAAAATCGGGTTGAAAGTATTGCACCATCTGCGGATCGATCTTGCGGAAACCGGCCCGCTCGTAGGCCTGCAAGCGGATCATGCGCGGCGGGTCGTCCGGCAGCGGATATTCCATCTCGGCGAGGAGGGTGATCGGGGTGAAAAATGCCAACGGGGCGCCGTTGGCGATCACGCAGGACGTGGCGGTGGCGATGGGCAGGGCGCGCATCCACCCGGCGAGGCCGGTGCGGCGGGCCAGCGGCGAGACGAGATTGTGGGAGAGATGGACGACGACGTTCAGGTTGTCGCGGGTCATCGCCGCGGTGTGATCGCGCACGGCGACAAATTCCCCGGCCGAGCGGACGAACGCCATCTGGTAAAGAAAGCGCGGTCCAAGTTGGAAGCGCTGGGCGAGGACCTCGCGCCGTTCCATCTCGTCCTTCGGACCGAATTCCGCCCAAAGCCGGCCGTACGCCTCCTCGAAGAGCGGATCGTTGACGCTGTGAATGCGGGCGAGATCGAAACGGGCAAGATCGAGCGTGGCGGATTTTTCATCCCCCGGAGCGAGGTCGCGTGTGGTCACGGGCCATTGCATCAAATTCAACATGAACAGCGGGGTGCCGCTTGGCAAAGGTTTCGGACGGGTGTTCATTATGGGCAACGATGAGCATCACGGCCTCCCCCGATACGCTCGCGCGGCTCGACGCGCAGCATCACCTGCACCCGTTTACGAATCACGAGGAGATGCATGCCGCGGGCACGCACGTCATGGTGCGGGGGGAAGGTGTGTACGTGTGGGACGCGCGCGGGCAGAAGTTGCTCGATGGCCTTGCCGGCCTGTGGTGTGTGAACGTCGGCTATAGTTGCCCGGAAATCATCGAGGCGGTGGGTGACCAGATGCGGCGGCTGCCGTACTATTGCTCGTTTTTCAATACGACGACCGAGCCAGCGATCGAACTCGCGGACAAGATCGCTTCGCTGGCGCCGCGCGGACTGGGCCACGTCATGTTTACCAATTCCGGCTCCGAGGCGAACGAGACGGCGCTGAAGCTCATCCGCGGCTATCTGAAACTGCGCGGGCAATCGCAGAAGTCGAAGATCGTGACGCGCAATTTTTCCTATCACGGCGTGACCATTGCCACGACGAGCATGACCGGCCTGCCGAGTTGCACCGCGCCGTTCGACCTGCCGCTGCCGGGCTTTGTGCAGGTGCCCGGGCCGAACGCTTACGCGGCGGACAAGGAGAGGGAGCCGGATGCCTATGGCCAATGGTGCCTGGAGGAAACGGAGCGGATCATCCTGCGGGAAGACCCGGCGACGATTGCGGCGATCTTCGCCGAGCCGATCCAGGGAGCGGGTGGGGTCATCGTTCCACCGGCGGGCCATTTGCGCGGACTGCGTGATCTCGCCCGCAAGCATGATATTCTCTTCGTCGCGGATGAAGTGATCACGGGCTTTGGGCGCCTAGGGAGTTGGTTTGGGAGTGAGTTGTGGAACCTGGAACCGGACTTTCTCGTGCTCGCGAAGGGGCTGACGAGTGGCTATCTGCCCCTCGGAGCGACGGTGGTGCGCGATGAGATTGCGGAGACGTTGATTCACGGCGGCTATCTCGCGCATGGCTTCACCTACAGCGGACATCCCACGACGTGCGCGGCGGGGCTCGCCAATCTGCGCGTGATCGAGCGCGACAAACTCGTCGAGCACGTGCGCGACGATGTGGGGCCCTACTTCCAGGGCAAACTGCGGGGCTACGCGAAACATCCGCTGGTGGGTGACGTGCGCGGCTATGGATTGATCGGTGCGTTGGAACTGCTGCCGCCGGATCGCGACAAGGCGAAATTGAAAAACACACTCGGGGCGAAAGCCGCGGGCCTCGCCCGCAAGGAAGGCGTGATCGTGCGCGGCATTCGCGACCTGATCGCCATGTCGCCACCGCTGATCGTCACGCGCCCGCAGATCGATGAACTTTTTGCTGGTGTCGACCGCGCGCTGGCCAAAATGGCGGGATGAGCACCGCGAAATGTCGTTGCGCCTGGGCGCGCGAAGAACCGAACCTCCACTACCATGATACCGAGTGGGGCGTGCCGCAGCATGAAGACCGTGTGCTCTTTGAGTTCCTCATTCTCGAGGGCGCGCAGGCCGGGTTGAGCTGGACGACGATTCTGAACAAGCGCGAGAACTACCGCGCGGCCTACGACGGCTTCGACGTGAAACGCATTGCCAAGTACGACGACCGCAAGGTGGCGAAGCTCCTCGCCGATGCGGGCATCGTGCGCAACCGGCTCAAGGTCGCTGCTTCCATCGCCAACGCGCGCGCCTTTCTCGCCGTGCAAAAGGAATTCGGCAGCTTCGACGCGTATGTCTGGCAATTCGTCGGCGGCACGCCGCGGCAGAACAAGCGCGCGTCGATGAAGGAAGTGCCGGCGCGCACCGCGGAATCTGACGCCATGAGCAAGGACCTGCTGAAGCGCGGGTTCAAATTCGTGGGTTCGACGATCTGCTACGCCTACATGCAAGCCGTGGGCATGGTGAACGATCACACCGTCGATTGCTTTCGCTATCGCCCGGTGACGAAGCTGGCGAAGTGAGTGCCGGATGGCACTCGACTTCCCGCCACCACAGGAATAGGCCAAAGCTCCACACCCACCCATGAAACTTCGCACCCGCCTCCTCTCCCTCGCCGCGTTCGCTTTGTGCGCGCGCCTTCCGCTGCCTGCGGCCGACACCATCGAGATCAAACAGCAATGGCAGGCGGGCAAAAAATACTATCAGACGATCCAGACCGACCAGCAGAGCAGCGTCGAGATCGGGCCGCAGAAAATGGAGCAGACCACGAGCATGACCATCGAATTGACCATGGCCGTGAGCGCGCATCAGGACGGCCAGCCGAAGCGGATGGTGATCCGCTACGAGCGGATGGCGATGCAGGTCGGGATGAACGGGCAGAAAATGGGCTACGATTCGGCCAAGCCGGCCGAGGGAGGCGATCCGCTCAACCTCAGCAAGACCATCGGCGCGACCGTGGGGCAGGAATTGAAAGTGGTCTTCAACGACAAGGATGAGGTCGACAAGGTCGAGAATTACGATGAGTTCATCGCGCACCTCAGTCCCGCGGCGGTCCCCGGCTTTGATCCGGCGAAGATGTTCAACCGCGAATCGCTGACTCAAATGTTGAAGCAAGGCAGCCTGCAAGCGGTGCCGGGAAAACCGGTGACCGCGGGAGACAGCTGGTCCTTTAGCAACCAGGTCGATCTGCCCCAACTCGGGAAGGTGTCCGTGACCGGCAAATACACGCTCAAGGGCGTGGGCGACCACGATGGTGTGCGATGCGCGGAGATTCAGACCGAGGGTGCGCTGGCGATGGACTTGGGCGCCGCTACGGACACGTCGTCGCCCCTCAGCGCGCTGGGGATGAAAGTGACCGACGGTAACATCAAAGGGCCGGTGTGGTTCGATCCGGCGCTGGGCATCGCGCGCGAATCGCAACTCACGCAGGAGATGAACATCACGATGAAAAATCCCGCCGATCCCACGGCCACGTTAAACGTGCCGATGAAGCAGCAGATCTCCGTGAAGCTGACGAAGATCGAGGATCTGAAGTAGGGAAGTGCTTAGTGCTTAGTGCCTAGTGCTTAGACCGCACTTGCGACACGCAAACTAAGCACTGAGTACTAAGCACTCACTTCCCTCGGATGAACTCCACGATGTCCCGCCGCAGTTTCTCTGCGTCGGGCTGGTTGAGATACATCATGTGGCCGCTCTCGTAGTACTGGATCGAGAGGTTTGGGCGGAGGCTGTCGGGGATGTGCAGGTGGTCGAGACTGAAGAGCGTGGAATCCATCGGCACGGCGAGGTCGCGATAGCCGAGGCAGAAGAGCACGCGCAGGCGGGTGTTGTTCTTGAGCGCCTTGGCGAGGCGGTCTTCCACGTTCACGGCTTCGCCCTCGAAGTCGTGGAAGCTCCAGTTGACCCCGCCGAGGATGCGGTAGGGGAGGTCCCATTCGTAGCCGAGATCGCCGCGGATGGAGGCGTTGGCCGCGGCGGAGAAGGAGCCGTAGATGTTCGTGTAGCTGGGATCGAACTCGGGGCTGTTGTTCAGGTGATCATAATCCTCCGCGGTCACGCGGCCATCGTAGCGCCCGATGATCTTGCCTTCTTTTTTGAGCAGGTTCTCGAAGAAAAGCCCGGGACGAATGACGAGGTGGGCGCGTTCGATCAAGTCACGGTCGAGGCCGGTGAGCCGCGCGAGTTTCTCGGCGATGCGCGTGCGCTCCGCGGCCGGCAGGCTGGCGCCCTTGAGCAAGGCGAGGGCGTAGTCGCCCTGGGCGAAAGCGCGCGCCTCGGCGATGGCCTTGGCGCGATCGGCCTGGAGATCGGGCGGCAGCTTGCCGTGGAAGTGCGCGGTCGCGGTGAAGCTGGGCAGAAAGCAGAGCGCCCCCTGGAGGTCGCCGCCGAGGTTCTCGAAATTGATCACGCCGGAAATACAGATGAAGCCGTCGACGTAGAGGCCGTGCTTGGTCTGCAGATATTCGCACAGGCCGGAGCCGCGAATGCCGCCGTAACTTTCGCCGCAAAGATATTTCGGCGAGGCCCAGCGCTGCTCGCGGGTGGTGAGAGAGCGGATGAATTCGCCGACGCTCTCGATGTCGCCATTCACGCTCCAGAATTGTTCGCCCTTCTCGCCTTTCGACGGCCGGCTCGCGCCGGTGCCGACGGGGTCGATGAAGACGAGATCGGTGACATCGAGAATCGAATTGGGGTTCGCCACCACGGGAGCGTGCGGCGCGGCCTGGAGGCCTTGGGGGTCGAGTTCCACCTTGCGCGGCCCGAGCCCGCCGAAGTGCAGCCAGACCGCCGAGGAACCGGGTCCGCCATTGAAACAAAAGGTGATCGGACGCTTGGCCGCATCGGTGGCCGCGAGCGGTTTTCCATCCGCCCCCACCGCCGCGTAGTAGACGTAAAAAACGCGCGCCCGTTCGCCGGTGCCATCTTCCTTGAGCAGCGGCAGCAGCCCGGTCTTGGCCACATACTTCACTTCCTGCCCGGCGATCGTCACTGAGCCCTTCGACTCCTTGGGTTTGTCCTCCTTGGCCTTTTCGTCTTTCGGCTTTTCCTCCGGCTTCTTGTCGCCCGGCTTGGCGTCCTCTTTCTTCTCCGTCTCGGGCTTCTTGGCGGCGTCCTCCTTTTCGTCGGCGAACGCGGAAAGGCCAAAGGCACACAGGGACAACAGGGCGAGGCAGGGGAACGGGCGGATCATGGGAGTGGCGTTAGTCAACCGGGCGGCGGCTTTTGTTCATCGAAAGTGCGCTACTTTGACGGGCGCGGCTCGCAGTGCAAGATCGACCGATCTAAGATGCCGTTTTGGTCCGTTCCGTGCTCGTTCTTGGGGCGGCCCTTTTTCTCTATGCGTCTCCACTCCACCCTGCGTCGAACGATCCTGTCCCTCTCCGTGGCGGTCGCGGGCTCCATGCTCCTGGCACTATCCCACGGCTGGACCCAGACGGCGGGCAAGGCGGCTGCCCCGACTGCACCACCGGCCGATCCGGGTTTGTTTCCCGATCCGGAGCCGGTGCTGGTGAAAAAGGCGAGCCTCCACGGCTTGCTGGAGGTATTGCTGCTCAAGGATGGCGAAATGGTGGGGCCGATGATCTGGCAACTACTCGCCACGATGTCCAAGGCGAAGGATCAGGGGACGGGGCCGAGCGAGTTCCTCGCCGCCAGCTATCGCGCGGAACGGCTCAAGGGGTCGGATGCAGCGGAGGTCCAGAATTGCCTGCTGAGCGCGTGGGCGGGCGCCCAGAGCCTGGCATTGTTTACGCCGGAAAATATCGCCCTGATGGAGCGGGGCGCGGCGCCGCGCGCGACGCGGGGCATGGAACGGGGCAGGCCGGTGAATCTCGATATCGAGAATCTGCCGGCGGTGACGCTGACGACGAAGGCGACCCGCAAGGTGGCGTCCGCAGCCACGCCGGCCCCGGCGCCTGTGCCGGAACAGGCCCCCGTGGTGCCGGCGGTGGTCGTCAAAACCGTGGAGGTCCGTCTGCACGAGCGCGTCCCGCTGGACGCTTATGGCATGCGGAACATGGATTTCCGCGTCGATAGCATCGACCCCCACGGGTCGGTGTCATTTCTCTTTGATGATCGCACCGTCCATCACTTTGGGCAGGTGGATCGCCGGAACTCGGTGGGGCTGCTGACCCGGGAGCTGGGATTTAACGACGGGGTCGACAAGATGACCGCCTTCTCCCCGGAAGCGATCCCGGATACCAAGATCCGCGGGGTCAAACTGGTCACGCTGCCGTTCGCTGCCATCTACCTGGACGAAGACATCGGTGTGCAAGTGAACCTGCGCCTCATCGTCCGGGTGGCCAGCGAGGCGCTGATGATCGATCAACTTCCTCCGGAGAGGCGGAAGCTCTACGAAATCCAGAATCCGCCGTAAAACGCGAAAAAGGCGGCGAAAAAGGCGCTTTTCCGCAATGGAGCCAATGGGACCAACCGAGCCCATGGAGCCCATGGAAAATGGAAAATGGAAAATGGAAAAGCAGCCGGCCTAGGCCAGGCACTTCTCCAGCTCGGCGCGGATCTTTGCCTCGTCGAGTCCCTTGCCGATGAAGACGAGCTGGCTGGTGCGCTTCTCGTCTTTTTCCCAGAGGCGGTCCCACATGATCGTGAAGCGGTTGTTCACGCCGTGGAAGATGGCGCGGCGCGGATTTCCGGCGATGCTGATGAAGCCTTTCGAGCGATAGACTTTTTCCTTTTCGCTGAGCGTCTGGACGAAGAACTCGAACTTTTCCACGCTGAACGGCTTCTCGAACTCGAAGGAGAATGACTGGATGTCGTGGTGATGCCGCGTGTTGAGTTCGTCGAGGAATTGCGGATCGACGGCGAGTTTTTGGTCCACGTCGAAGGCATGCATGTCGAGCATCTCCTTGAGGTTCACCTGCGATTGGTTCGTGCGAAAAATCTGCGCGTGCGGGTTGAGTTCGCGCACCATCGCTTCGATGCGCGTGAGCTGCGTTTCATCGACGAGGTCGGTTTTGTTGAGCAGGAGAAAATCGGCCATGCGGATTTGCTCGGCGACCGTCTCGGTTTCGATCATCTGCTTTTCCACCTGCTCGGCATCGACCACCGTGATGATCGAATCCATGCGGACGAACTGCTGGAGCGCGGGGATGTTTAGGAAAGTCTGCGCGACCGGGCCGGGGTCGGCGATGCCGGTCGTCTCGATGAGCAGGTAGTCGAAGCCGCCTTTCTTCACGAGGTTCTGCACGCCTTTCACGAGATCCTTGCGGATGGTGCAGCAGAGGCAGCCGTTGTTCATCTGCACGATCTCCTCCTTTTGATTTTCCACCAGCATGCCGTCGATGCCGATCTTGCCGACTTCATTG